>JBJKPA010000370.1:0-2946 GCA_046706905.1 Gemmatimonadaceae bacterium | reverse complement strand
CGAGCAACGGCCGCGTCTCGTGCAGCTCCACCGGCGCGATCGAGCAGGCGCTGTACGCTACGGTCGACCAGAAGCTGGGCGTCGGGAACTAGCGCGCGCGACGGGCATCGAGAAAGAGATTTCGTCGTGATTCGGTCCCCGGGGTGGCGCCCCCCGGGGGGCCGGGGTGTATGTTGGGCAGATGATCCGTCCAGCCGTCCTCCTCACCGTCGCCGCGCTCGCCCTCGCCCGTCCCAGTGCCGCGGCAGCCCAGGGCCCCACCGACGAGATCCAGGTCTACGACGCCGGGATCACCGCGCCGGGCAAGTTCAACCTCACGCTGCACACCAACTTCACGCCCGACGGCAGCCCCGTTCCGGGATTCCCGGGGGCGATCGTCTCCAACCACTCGTTCGACGGCGGATTCGAGTGGGCGTACGGCGCCAAGCCGTGGCTCGAGTTGGGGCTCTACATGCCGCTGTACAGCATCACGAGCGGCTACGGGGTAACGATCAACGGCGGCAAGCTGCGGCTGCTGTTCGTGTCGCCGAACGCCGACGACCGCCGATTCTTCTACGGGGCCAACTTCGAGTTCAGTTACAACTCCGCGCGCTGGGACTCACACCGCTATACCTCCGAGATCCGTCCGATCTTCGGCTGGCACCTCCACCCGTGGGACATCATCGTGAATCCGATTCTGGACAACTCGTGGGAGGGCGGCCTCGCGGCGCTCGAGTTCAATCCCGCGGCGCGGGTGGCGTACCACATCAACTCGCGCTGGGCGGTGGCGGCGGAGCAGTATTCGGGCTTCGGGCCGCTGCGCGGGTTCGTGCCGACCGCTGATCAGGTGCAGCAACTCTGGGCGGCGTTCGACCACTACGGATCGGTGGACATCGAGGGCGGCATCGGGTTCGGGCTCACCGCGGCATCCGACAAGGTGACGCTCAAGCTGATGTTCTCGCGGGATCTGAACTAACGGCGGGCGAGGCCGGTGGACGGCTGTGAAAAAGGCGGCCGACTGTACGCAGTCGTCCGCCTTGAGTGTCACAATTCTTTCAATAGCAGGGGTGGGACTCGAACCCACGACCCCGGCATTATGAGTGCCGTGCTCTAACCACCTGAGCTACCCTGCCCCACTTCTGCGTCCGGCCGCGAAAGCTAACCGCGGCCCCACCCTAGACAAACCGGCCGGCCCTTGCGGACCGGCCGGTGAATAGCGGGGGCGGGATTTGAACCCGCGACCTTCGGGTTATGAGCCCGACGAGCTACCAGGCTGCTCCACCCCGCGTCAGTGACCGAAAGCTAGCCAGGGAGGGGATTTGGTCAAGACTGGGGGGCGCTCCGCGCCGGCATCCGAGGTCCGGCGCCCGACCCACTCGTCCGCAGCGCATTCAGGATCACCGCCACGTCGATCGCCTCCTGCAGCAGTGCCCCCACGGTGGGCACGATGTCGCCCCGCGCCGCGAACACCATCGCCACGGCGCTCAGCCCCAGCCCCACCCAGATGCTCTGCCGCGCCACGCGCAGCGTGCGCTGCCCGATGCGCACCGCCTCGGCCACCCGCGCCGGCTCGTCCACCAAAATGACGGCGTCCGCGGCCTCGGCGGTGATGCCGCCGCCGTGCCCGGCGAGCGCGATGCCGACGTCGGCCGCGGTGAGCGCCGGTGCGTCGTTGGTGCCGTCGCCCACCATGAGCACGCGCGCCCCCTCGTGCGTGAGCCGGTTCACCACGGCCACCTTGTCCTCGGGGAGCAGGTCGCCGTGCACCTCCGTGATCCCCACGGCCTGAGCCACGGCGCGCGCGTTCGGCGTGTGGTCGCCCGAAAGAAGCAGGGTACGCCGGATGCCGAGCCGCTTCAGCTCGGCGAACACGTCGGCGATGCCGGGGCGCAGCTGGTCGGCGTAGTCCACGATCCCGGCCAGCTTCCCGTCCACGGCGACGTACGCGCGGAGCCCGCCGCTGCCATGCTCGAGCGACGCCACGTCGCCGACGGTGATGCCCGGCTGCTCCAGGATGTACGCCCGCGCGCCGACCACGACCTCGTGGCCCTCGACGTCGCCGGAGAGCCCGCGCCCCGGCGCCTCATGATGGTGACGCGCCGGCGGCAGCGCGCCCACGCGCCGCTCGGCTTCCTGCACGATCGTGCGGGCCAGCAGGTGGCCCGAGCCCTGCTCCACCGCGCCGGCCAGCCGCAGCACCTCGTTCTCCGTGAATCCGCTCGCCGGCCGGACGCCGCTCACTTCCGGCGTGCCCACGGTGAGCGTGCCGGTCTTGTCGAACACCGCGGTGTCCACGCGGCTCAACTGTTCCAGCGCGCCGCCGTTGCGCACGATCACCATCCGCCGCGCCGCGGCGTTGATCCCGCCGATGATGGCGATCGGCGTGGCGAGGATGAGGGGACAGGGCGTGGCCACGACGAGCACGGCGAGCACGCGCACCGGGTCGCGGGTCACGGCGTACGCCACCACGCACACGAGGAGCGTGAGCGGGGTGAACCACACGGCGTAGCGATCGGCCACGCGCTGCAGGGGCGACTTGCTCTCCTGGGCGTGCCGCACGAGATCGACGATCCGCGCGTAGCGGCTCTCCTTGGCCAGCGCCGTGGCGCGCAACGTGAGCGCGCCGTCGCCGTTGACACTGCCGCTCATGAGCAGCGTGCCGGGGCCGGCCTCCACGGGCACCGGCTCGCCGGTGAGGCGCGACGCATCCACCAGCGAATGGCCGTCGGTCACCGCGCCGTCGCACGGCACGAGCTCGCCGGGCCGGACGAGCAGCAGGTCGCCGACCACGATGTCGTCGGCCGAGATGTCGGTCACGGCCGGGCCGTCGCGGCGGTGGGCGGCACGCGGCGCGGCGGCCTCCAGCTCCTGGATGGCGCGCGACGCGCGTCCCTCGGCGTAGTGCTCGAGCGCCTCGCCGCCGGTCTGCATGAGCACGACCACGAGGCCGGCCAGCGGCTGGCCGAG
>JBJKPA010000369.1:0-5693 GCA_046706905.1 Gemmatimonadaceae bacterium | reverse complement strand
CCCTCCTCGTGCACGACGCCTCGGCCGGCACGCTGCGCGTCGTCGCCGCGCTGGGCGCCCGGCCCGCCGCGCTGCCGGCCATCCGCACCGACGACCAGTGCAGCGTCACGGCGCGCGTCTTCCGCACCATGCACCCGGAGATCGTCGAGGCCGGCGAATCCGACTGTCCCGAAGAAGCCGACTTCCGCGACGGCGCGCTGCTCTCCGTGCCCATCCTCTGGACCACGACCGTCGGCGCCGAGCCGCTGGGCGTCGTGAACCTCTCCGGACGGCGCAACGGGAATCCCTTCACCGCCGGGGACCAGAAGCTCGTCGCCGCCATCGCGTCGCAGATCGGCACCGCGATTCAGAACGCGCGCCTCGTGCGCGCCTCGCTCGCCCAGCAGCGGCTGGCCCACGAGATGCAGATGGCGAACGACCTGCAGATGAAGCTGCTCCCGGGCGGCAACGAGCTGGCGCCCGACGCCGACGCCGCGGCCCGCGTCATTCCCGCCGAGAGCGTGGGGGGCGACTTCTACAACTTCTTCCGGCTCGGGCGCGGCCGCGTGGGCGTGCTGCTCGGCGACGTGTCGGGACACGGGTACCGCGCCGCGCTGGTCATGGCGCTGGTCATGAGCGCGTCGGCCATCCATTCCAAGACGACCGCCGATCCGGGAGAGACGCTGGCGGCGCTGCTCGCGTCGCTGCGCGAGGAGCTGGACGCCACGGAAATGTTCCTGTCGGCGTTCTACGCGGTGATCGACCGCAGCGCCGGGGTGTTGCGCTACGCGAACGCCGGCCACCCGTCGGCCTTCGTCGTCCACGCCGACGGCAAGAGCGAGCGCCTGCCCGCGCTCGACCTCCCGCTCGGCCTCGGCGCCGAAGCGCCCAGCGCCGCCAAGCAGCGGTGGGACGCGGCCGGGGACCTGCTCGTGTTGTTCACCGACGGTGTGAGCGACGCGCGCAACCGCAAGGGCGAGCGATACGGGGAGAAGCACGTGCTCGACGTCGTCAAACGGCACCGCACCGAGCCCTCGGCCACGATCGTGCAGCACGTGTTCGAATCGGTGCAGCGCTTCCTGGGCGGTGCCCGCTTCCGCGACGACCTGACGGTGGTCGTCGTGCGCAGCTGAGCGCGGCGATGGCCGGCGGCCCGCCGCGGCGCGACCGCGCCGGACTTCCGCCGGTGCGGAAGAGCCTGGGCCAGCACTTCCTGCACGACGCCCGCGCGCTCGACCGCATCGTGCAGGCGCTGGAGTTGACGGGCGCCGAGACCGTGATCGAGATCGGGCCGGGGCGGGGGGCGCTCACCGAGCGACTCGTGCCGCTCGCCCGGCGGCTGATCCTGATCGAGTACGACCGCGCGCTCGCCCGGATGCTGCGCGAGCGGTATGCGGAGGCTCCCACCGTGGAGGTCGTCGAGGCCGACGTCCTCGAAACGGATCTCGGAAAGCTGGCGGGAGCTCCGTACGTGCTGGTGGGGAACGTGCCGTACTACATCACGACTCCGATCCTCTTTCACGCGCTGGAGCGGCCGCGTCCCGACCGGGCGGTGTATCTCGTCCAGCGCGAGGTGGCGGAGCGCCTCGCGGCGGCCCCGGGCTCACGCGACTACGGCGCACTCTCGGTGAACGTGCAGGCCGTGGCGGTGCCGGAGCTGATCGCGCACGTGCCGGCGCGCGCCTTCCGTCCGCCGCCCAAAGTCGAGAGCGCCATCGTGCGGCTGGTGCCGCGCCCAACGCCCGTCATCCCGCCCGAGCGCGAAGCGCGCTTCCGCACGCTGGTGCAGCAGGTGTTCGGGATGCGGCGGAAGCAGATGAGGAGGATCGTTCGTTCGCTGATGCCGCTGGACGCCGCCGGCGCTGATGCGCTGTTACTCGGCGCCGGCATTGCGCCCGATGCGCGACCGGAGACGTTGGCGCCGGCGTCCTTCGCTGCGCTTCTGGACGCGGTAGGACAGTAGGACTGTAGGACCGTAGGACGGCAAGCCGAAGCCGCGCAACGGCGTCGTATCCGTTTGCCGTCCTACCGTCCTACCGTCAAACCGTCCTACTCTCTATTGGTGAGCGCGAACGACAACCCTTCGAGCTCCATCGCCATATTCACCGTCTTCACGGTGACGTCCGGCGGGACCTGGAGCTGCGCCGGCGCGAAGTTGAGCACCGCCTTGATCCCCGCGCGCACCAGGCGGTCCGTCACCCCCTGCGCCGCCTGCTCGGGCACCGCCAGCACGGCGATGTCGGGATGATCGCGGTGCACGTCGCGCTCCAGGTGGCTCACGTCGCGCACCGTGAGCCCGTCGAGGTCGAGGCCGATGATTTCCGGGTCGGCGTCGTAGACGGCCGTGATGTGGAAGCCGCGCTGCCGGAACCCGTGGTGGCGGGCCAGGGCGGCCCCGATCTTTCCCGCCCCCACGATCATCACCTTCCAGTCGCGGCCAAGCCCCAGGATCTCGCGCAGCCGCCCGGCCAGCTCGGGCACCGAATACCCCAGCCCGCGCTTGCCGAACGACCCGAAGAAGGACAGGTCCTTCCGGACCTGCGCCGACGTCGTGCCGCCGCGCTTGGCCAGCTCGTCGCTGGAGATCGTCGTCAGCCCCCGCGCCTCGAAGTCTTCGAGGAACCGGAGGTAAGCCGACAGGCGGCGAACTGTAGAATCCGCAATGCGTTTCACGGGACCGGGCTGCTTGTGAATTGATTCACAAGATACATGGCGGCCTCCGCCCGCACCAGCCGGAATGCCCCAGGCACCGAGCGGCCGCCCCACGGGCCCCCGATTACCTTAGGGGCATGCCCGTGCACGTCACCTCCGAAATCGGCGCCCTGCGCGAAGTTGTGGTCCACACGCCGGGCCGGGAGCTCCTCGCCGTCACCCCCAGCACCCGCGAGGACTACCTCTACGACGACATCATCGACGCCGAGGCCGCCCAGCGGGAATACCGCCGGTTCGTGGCCCTCCTCGAGCGCTTCGCCACCGTCCACCACGTCCGCGACCTGCTGGAGCAGGTGCTGGCCAGCGCGCCCGCCCGCGAGCAGCTCATCCGCGCCGCCATGGACATCGTCCCCTCCGAGCCGCTGGCCCGCGACCTGGCCGCGCTGGACCCGGCGGCGCTGGCCCGGATGCTGATCGAGGGCCGCGAGGACGAGCCCGGCCCGCTCGCCAAGGCCCTGAACGAGCCGGGGTACATGCTCCCCCCGCTCCCCAACCTGTTCTTCACCCGCGACAGCGCCATGGTGGCCGGCGACCACGTGCTCGTCGGCTCGATGCGCTACGGCATCCGGTGGCCCGAAGAGCTGATCATGAAGTCGCTCTTCACGCACCACCCGGCGCTGGCCAACGCGGGGATCCTGTTCGACGGCGCCGCCGAGCGGCGCACCAACCACACGCTGGAGGGCGGGGACGTCCATCCGCTGCGCCGCGATCTGGTGCTGATCGGCTTCAGCGAGCGCTCGAGTCCGGCCGCCATCGACCAGCTCGCCGCGCTCTTCTTCGAGCAGACACCGGTTACCGACATCATCGTCGTCGTGATGCCGCGCGAGACCACCGCCATCCACCTGGACATGATCTTCACCCAGGTCGACCGCGACCTGTGCGTCGTGCACCCGCCGCATTTCATCGGGTCGGAGCGGCTGAGCGTGCTCCACTGGCACAAGGGCGCCGCGCAGCTCCACGAGATGCCCAACCTGTTCGCCGCGCTCCAGGCGTGCGGCATGCCCATGGAGCCGATCCTCTGCGGGGGCGATCGCCGCACCTCGCAGGAGCGCGAGCAGTGGGCGTCGGGGTGCAACTTCGTGGCGGTGCGGCCCGGCGCGGTGATCTCCTACCAGCGCAACGAGGCCACGCTGCGCGAGATGGAGCGGATGGGGTTCGAGATCGTCCCCGGCGTTTCCTTCCTCACCGGGCAGACGAGCGTCGCCGACGATGCGCGCGCCGTGATCACCTTCGAGGGCTCGGAGCTGGTGCGCGCCGGCGGCGGCCCGCGGTGCATGACCCTTCCCGTGGTCCGCGACGACCCGTGGGCGTGATCGGTCCCACGCGGCGGCTCGCCGGGCTCTCCTACGTCGTGGTGGACGTCGAGACGACCGGCACCTCGCCGCAGCGCGGAGACCGCGTGACCGAGATCGCCGCCGTCGTCGTCCGGGACGGCCGGGTGGGCGAGACCTTCCATTCGCTCATCAACCCCGAGCGGGCGATCCCGCGCTACATCACGCAGCTCACCGGCATCTCGTGGGCCACGGTCAAGGACGCGCCGCGGTTCCACGAGGTGAGCGACCGCGTGCGCGCCCTGCTCGCCGATCACGTCTTCGTGGCCCACAACGCCCCCTTCGATTGGGGGTTCGTGAGCATGGAGATGGACCGCGCCGGCGAGGCGCCGCTGGACAACGAGCGGCTGTGCACGGTGCGCCTTGCGCGGCGGCTCCTCTCGCACCTGCCGCGCCGCTCGCTGGATCATGTGACGGCGCACTACGGTATCATGATCGAGGACCGGCACCGCGCGCTGGGCGACGCCCTGGCCACGGCGCAGATCTTCAACCGACTGCTCGACGACGCCTACGCGCGCGGCTGCGACACCTGGGCCGACCTCGACCGGCTGCTGCATCCGGGGCTCGCCCCCCGGCGCCGCTGGTCCGCGTTGCCGCGTCCCGCCTCCGACGACCGCACCGCCTGACCATGGAACCGAAGATCGAAACGCGCACCCTCGGCAAGTGGAAGATCCACGCCATCCAGGCCGGCGGGCAGAAGCTCGACGGCGGGGCGATGTTCGGCGTCGTCCCCAAGCCGCTCTGGGAGCGGCGCATCCCGTCGGACGAGAAGAACCGCATCCAGATGGGGATGCGCTGCCTGCTCGTCCAGCACGAGCGCGGCTGGGTCCTGATCGACAACGGGCTCGGGAACAAGGAGACCGGGAAGTTCCACCAGATCTACGGGGTGGAGAACGCCGGCGCCGAGGGGCGCACCTGGCTGGAGGACGCGTTGAAAAAGCTCGGCGTGGACCCGTCCGACGTCATGATGATGATCGACACCCACCTCCACTTCGACCACGCCGGCGGCAACACGTACCGGGACGCCGAAGGGCAGGTGCGGCTGACGTTCCCGCGGGCCCGCTACGTGGTGCAGCGCGCCGAGTACCACTGGGCCACGAACACCAACGAGCGCACCGCGGCCAGCTACTTCGCGCACAACTTCGTGCCGGTCATGGAGTCGGGCCGCCTGGAGTTCGTGCAGGGCGAGGTGGAGATCATCCCCGGGGTCACCCTCATGCCGACGCCGGGGCACACCCCCGGGCACCAGTCGGTGCGGCTCGATTCGGGCGGGGAGACGGCGCTCTTCCTGGCCGACCTCGTACCCACCGCCGCGCACCTGCCGCTGCCGTGGATCATGGGCTACGACGTGGAGCCCCTGCTCACGCTGGAGACCAAGCGGCGGATCCTGCGGACGGCCCACGAACACGAGTGGCTGGCGATCTTCGAGCACGACGCCGAGACGCCCTGGGGCCGGGTGGTGCACGACGGGAAGGCGTACGGGCTGGGGGCGCCGTAGCGCCGCGCCGCCGACCGGCCTTGACGCCTTAAGTGGGCCCCCCTAAGTTCAACGGACACAATTCGGTAAGCGAAACGACGGGCTGTCGTTTCCACCCTCTGGCCCTCCGTTCCCCACGGGGGCGTGCTACAGGAGTCCAAGCCG
Source organism: Gemmatimonadaceae bacterium (assembly GCA_046706905.1). Classification (GTDB taxonomy): domain Bacteria; phylum Gemmatimonadota; class Gemmatimonadetes; order Gemmatimonadales; family Gemmatimonadaceae; genus JAGWRI01. The sequence goes on along the minus strand of JBJKPA010000369.1, from coordinate 29 downwards.
GTTCGCCGCGCTCCCCGTTTCGGGCGCCG
>JBJKPA010000368.1:0-3499 GCA_046706905.1 Gemmatimonadaceae bacterium | reverse complement strand
CCGCAACGGCGGGGTGGCCGTCGTGCTGCCGCCGCGCACCACGCCGCCCCCGCCCCCGCGCCACGGGTAGCCGGGGCGATCAGCAGGTCGCGCGCCCACTGGCGCGACGCGACGCATTTGCAGACCGCAAAGATCGCCGGCCATCGCTGTGCGCGCCGCGGCCCCTCGTCTATCATCGCAGGCGGCCGGTGCGCGGCCGCCGTCGTGTGACGGCGGACACCATCGGCCGCCGTGCGAGCAGCATCGCGCAGGCCATGTCCGTGCACGGCTCCCGACGATGGGAAGCCGCCCTTACTTCGGCGTCGGGCATTCCGCTACACGAAACCGGCATTTCTCCGGCGGCGGAAACCCAGCAAAAACGTGACAATGGCGTTGCGTGATGGATCAATCAATCACAAGCCAACTCCTTCGGGAGGGATCATACATGGTTCTGCTCACACTGCTTCCGAGAGTCGCGCTGGCGGCCACACTGGCCACCGGACCCGCATCGCACCACCCGGCAGCAGCGAAGACCCCCGACACGCCGAATATCAGCTCGGCGATGATCGCGGCCGGTCGGAGCGTCTTCCACGGTGCGGGCGGTTGTATTGCGTGCCACGGAGTTTCGATGCAGGGATCGGCCATTGCCCCGCCGCTCGACAAGAAGGGCAGCAAGCCGTGGTTGGCAGCGAAGGACGGCACGTACGAAGCGATTCTCAACGTCATCACCCACGGCGTGCCCGGCACCATCATGGTGTCGCATCCGAACGGGATCAGCGACGCGATGGCCGCCCAGGTCGCCGCGTACGTTTGGGCCGTCAATCACCAGGGAGTGAAACCATGAACGCAGGACGTCCGGATATCGAACGGCCCCGCCGCCGCATGCTCGGCGCGGGACTCGTGTCCCTCGCCGCGGCGCTCGCCCTCGTCGCCGCGCCGGGCACCGCCCGCGCGGCGGACGGCAATGCGACGGCTTACGGCGCGCGCGCCGACCACGCGGTGATGAACAGCCGCCTGGTGTCCGCGCTGGCCAAGGTCCACGCGGCCATCCCGGCCTTTTCGCGGCAGACGCACCTCGCCTGCAGCGTGTGCCACTATCAGTTCCCGGCGCTCACGCCGTTCGGCCGCACCTTCAAGCTCAACGGCTACACGATGACCGGCCTGCCGACCATCGTCGCGCCGACCGATACGTCGAGCGATCCGAGCCTCAAGCTGCTCACGATTCCCCCGATGGCGTTCATGTTCGTGGGCAGCGTGACGAGCACCGCCAAGCCGGTGCCGGGCACGCAGAACGGCACGGCGCAGTTCCCCGATCAGGCCAGTGTCTTCATCGGCGGCGCGCTGACGCCCAACCTCGGCATGTTCTCGCAGTTCACGTACGCCCAGGCGGACGGCGGCTTCGGCATCGACAACGTCGACATCCGCTACGCCAAGCACTTCACGGCGGGCTCGCACGACGTGCTGTTCGGCCTCGACGTGAACAACAACCCGACCGTGCAGGACGTGTGGAACACCGTGCCGGCGTGGGGCTTCCCGTACATGGGCTCCGAGACGGCGCCCGGTCCGGTGGCGGCCAGCGTCATCGACGGCGCGCTGGGCCAGTCCGTGGTCGGCCTCGGTGCGTACACGATGCTCGACGACCAGCTGTACACGGAGTTCTCCATCTACCGCTCGGCGCCGCAGGGCGTGGCGATGCCGCTCGATTCGACGTCCGAGATGACGACCGAGGGCGTGGCCCCCTACTGGCGCGTGGCCTGGCAGCACACGATGGCCCACGACTACCTCATGCTCGGCACCTTCGGCATGTACGCGCAGCTCTATCCGGCCGGCATCTCCGGACTCACCAACAAGTACACGGATCTGGGCTTCGACGCGCAGTGGGAGCACCCGTACGACGCAGGCGCGATCATCGGGCACGCGAGCTACATCCACGAGACGCAGGACCTGACCGCGAGCGCGCTCAGCGGCGACGCGGCGAACGCCAGTGACTATCTCTCGACGTTCCGGGCCAACCTGCAGCTCGCCACGTCGCTCAAGTATGGTGCCTCGCTGGGCTACTTCCAGACCAACGGCACCACCGACGCCGTGCTCTATCAGCCCGACCCGATCGACGGCAGCGTCACGGGCAGTCCCAACTCGTCCGGATTCATCGCCGAGGTGGACTACAACACGTGGCAGAACACCCGCGTCGGCCTGCAGTACACGGCGTACACCAAGTTCAACGGTTCCAGCTCGAACTACGACGGCTCCGGCCGCTCGGCGAGCGACAACAACACGTTGTACGCGTACTTCTGGATCGCCTTCTAGGCGGTCCGGGGTACGTGGTTCGGCGCCCCGACTCGTGGGGGGAAAGGGCGCATGCAGTCGCAGTACACGCAGTAGAGAGTGATGTTGTGGTTCCTGCACGACGCCCGGCGTGGCCACTGGCTGCGCCGGGCGTCACTGCATGCGGGGGCGATATCTCAGCGCCTCGGCCACGTGCGCCGGCGCGACGGCGCCTTCCCCGGCCAGATCGGCGATGGTCCGGGCGACCTTGATCACCCGGTGGTACGCCCGCGCCGAGAGGCGGAGCGCGTCGGCGGCGCTGGTGAGCACGGCACGCGCCTGCGGCGTGAGGCCGCCCTGGCGGTCCAGCCAGCGGCCGCTCGCGTGCGCGTTGCACGACCAGCGATGCGCGTCCTCGTATCGCGCGCGCTGCACGGCGCGCGCCGATTCCACCCGGGCGCGTACGGCCGCCGAGGAGTCCCCAGGCGCCCTCGCGGGCTCGCCGAACTCGCGCATGGGCACCGCGCCGACCGCGACGTGCATGTCGATCCGGTCGAGCAGCGGCCCCGAGAGCCGCGCGCGATACCGCTGGATCTCGCTCTCCGCGCAGACGCAGGGCTGGGCGCCGTTCGACCCGTGGTGCCCGCACGGGCAGGGGTTCATGGCGCCGACCAGCGTGAACCGCGCCGGAAACTCCACGGCCCGCGCGGCGCGGGCGATGACCACACGCCCGTCCTCCATGGGCTGCCGCAGCGCCTCGAGCACGTAGCGCGGGAACTCCGGCATCTCGTCCAGGAAGAGCACGCCGTGGTGCGCCAGGCTCACCTCGCCCGGACGCGGGCCACTCCCACCGCCCACGAGCCCCGCCGTGGAGATCGTGTGGTGCGGGGCCCGGAAGGGGCGTGCCGCGCGCAGCAGCCCCGCGCCGTTGGTGAGTCCGGCCACCGAGTGCACGGCCGTGACTTCGAGGGCTTCGTCGTCGGCCAGCGGCGGAAGGATGGACGGCAGCCGGCGGGCGAGCATCGTCTTCCCCGCCCCGGGCGGCCCCACGAGGAGCACGTTGTGCCCGCCCGCCGCGGCGATCTCGAGCGCGCGCTTGGCACTCTCCTGCCCCACGACGTCGGCGAAGTCGGCGCCGTCGTCGCCGTTCGGCACCCGGGCCGACGGGATGTCGGGCGCCGGCAGCGCGCCGGCCCGCAGCCATTCCACGAGCTGGGTGAGCGACTCCGGCGCGCACAGCGGGACGTCGTTCACG
>JBJKPA010000367.1:0-3733 GCA_046706905.1 Gemmatimonadaceae bacterium | reverse complement strand
CGATGGGGTCGGTTGTGCGCCTCGTGGGCCCGCTGGCCGAGGCGCCGCGCTGGGCGACCGCGAGACCGGGAGGGATCGCCAGGGCGATCGCGATGAGTGTTATACGCCGCATGACATCCCCCTTTGGATTTTTGAATCGGGTCATCAGTACCGCACGTTTCCGCCGCGCGGGTTGATGGGCTTGTTCGCGCGCTGCTCCAGCACCACCGAGAACGCCCACCGGAGCGAGCGTCCCGAGAAGTAGTCCATGGCCGTGAGCGCGGCCTCGTCGTCGTTGTCGCGGATGCGGCCCAGGATCACGGCGAACGCCTGCCGCCGGTCGCCGGCCCGCATCAACCGGTCGCCCTCGGTGCCCGTCGTGTCGGCGGCCGCCGCACGGAACGCGGCCAACAGCGAGTCGAGGCGACCCAGCAGCGGGTAGTTCCGCTGCGCGAGGTCGCGGCGCAGCGAATCGAGCCGCATCCGCACCGAGTCGGGGAGGCCCATGTCCCGGCCCTCGTCGATCAGCATGGCGATGGGATCGAGCCGCGCGACGTCGGCCGCCTGGAGGGTGGGCGAGGGATCGCCGAGCATCGCCAGGCCCGCTCCGCGGCCGGCACGCGTACCGCCCCCACCCCGCTGCGCCGCCGCCGGCAGCGCGCAGACCACGAGCACGAGCGCCGCCGCCAGCCACCGGAACGTCCGGCCGCCGGCGCGGATTGTCGCAGCGTGATCCCGGGAAGGGGGCATGGAAGGGAGGGAGGGAGGGAGGGAGGGAGGGAGGGAACCTCTCCCTTCTTACTGCCCGGGCCACGGAACCGTTGAGGCGCGCGTTCGCGCGCGGCCCCGGGTGTTAGGTTGCGAAGGGAACACGCACGAGAGGAGCACGTGATGGAACACCGGACACTGGGCGGGCTCGACGTCTCGGCCATCGGGCTGGGCTGCATGGGGATGAGCGACTTCTACGGGCCGCGGGACGAGGCCGAGTCGCTGGCCACGATCGATCGGGCGCTGGCGCTGGGCGTCACCTTCTTCGATACGGCCGACATGTACGGCCAGGGCGCCAACGAGGAGCTGCTGGGCCGCGCGCTGGGCGCCAGACGCAAGGACGTGGTGGTGGCGACCAAGTTCGGAATCGTGCGCGACCCCAAGAACCCGACATACCGCGGCTTCGACGCCAGCCCCGCGTACTGCGCGCGGGCCTGCGACGCGAGTCTCAAGCGCCTCGGCACCGACCACATCGATCTCTACTATCTGCACCGCGTGGACGTCTCGACGCCGATCGAGGACACCGTGGGGGCGATGGCGCGGCTGGTCGAGGCGGGCAAGGTGCGGCACCTCGGGCTCTCCGAGGTGTCGGCGGAGACGCTCCGCCGCGCGTTCTCGGTGCATCCGATCACCGCGCTGCAGAGCGAGTACAGCCTGTGGACGCGCGATCCCGAGGACGGCATCCTCGACGCCTGCCGCGCGCTGGGCGTGGGGTTCGTGCCCTACAGCCCGCTGGGGCGCGGTTTCCTGAGCGGCACGCTCCGGAACCCCGCCGACTTCGCGGCCGACGACTTCCGGCGCATCCAGCCGCGGTTCCAGGGCGAGAACTTCCAGAAGAACCTCGAGCTGGTGCACGCCGTGGAGCGGCTGGCGAAGGCCAAGGGAATCACGGCGGCGCAGCTCGCGCTGGCGTGGGTGCTGGCGCAGGGCGACGACATCGTGCCGATCCCGGGCACGAAGCGCGTGAAGTACCTGGAGGACAACGTCGCGGCGGTGGGCGTGAAGCTCTCGCGCGCCGACCTCACGGCGCTCGAGGCGGCGTTCCCGCGCGCCGCCGTGGCGGGCGAGCGGTATCAGACCTCGGCGATGGCGGCGCTCAACCGCTGAGCAACGGGCCGCGGGGCCGTCAGTCGAATTCGGCGCGCGGCCCGGTGTGCTCGGCGCCGACGTTCCCCGCCTCGATGCGCGCCCTGGCATAGTTCTCGCCGCGCACCGGGGAGCCGGCCAGCCGCCGGAGCATGGCGAGCTGGCCGATGTGGGTGAGCGAATCCGCCACCGGGCCCTGGAAGAGCCGCTCGATCGAGACGCCGAGCGGCTCGTCGCTCGCCAGGTAGGCGTCGAACGCCGCGAGCGCGGCGAAGAAGCGCGCGGCCTCTTCGTCCCAGGGCCGCGGCGTCGCGTTGTGCCACCGCGTCTTGCCGCGCGCCATCGAGAGCGCCCAGTCGTACAGGTCGCCCATGTGGGCGAGGATGCGGATCGGCGTGCGCGTGGTCTCGCCGGCGGCGAAGTCCGCGAACTCGCGTGGGGTGCCGTTCACCGCCTTGGCGCCCCGGTACGCCACCGTGGCGAGCGTGTGCCGCAGCAGCGTGCGGGCGTCGGGAGTGGAGGCGGAAGTCATGGCGAGCGGCCTGGGAATTTGTGTTCCGTGAATGTAATCCCTGCCGGGCCCTCCTTTCCATCGGGCTCCGTGTCCGTAAGTTGAGCCAGACCTTCACCCGTACTGCCATGTCACGAACCATCAGATTCCTCTCGTGGACCACCGGCGCGCTGGTGTGCTCGGCGTCGCTGCTCCTTTCCGTGCCGGCCGCCGCCCAGCGCGGGCGCCCGGCGCCCGCCAAAGCCGACACCGCGAAGCCCGCCGGGCCCTCGCTGGCCGGGCTCACGCTCCGTTCGATCGGTCCGGCGATGATCTCGGGACGCATCACCGACATCGCCGTGAACCCCGAGAACGAATACCAGTGGTACGTGGGCGCCGCGTCGGGCGGCCTGTGGAAGACCGACAACGCCGGCACGACGTGGACGCCGGTGTTCGACCACGAGCCGGTGTATTCGATCGGCGTCGTGACGCTCGATGCGAACAATCCCAACGTCGTGTGGGTGGGCACGGGCGAGTACAACGCGCAGCGTTCGGTGGCCTACGGCGACGGCGTCTACAAGTCGGAGGACGGCGGCAAGACGTGGACCAACATGGGGCTCAAGGAGTCCCGGCACGTGGGGCGCATCCTCGTGGATCCGCGCAACTCGAACGTGGTGTACGTGGCGGCGCAGGGTCCGCTGTACAGCGCCGGCGGCGACCGCGGGCTGTACAAGACGACCGACGGCGGCAAGACGTGGAAGAAGATCCTGTCCAACGGCGAGTGGGCCGGCGTGGCCGACGTGGCGATGGACCCGCGCAACCCCGACGTGCTGATCGCCGCCACGTGGCAGCGCTACCGCCGCGAGTGGGGGTACATCGCGGGCGGTCCCGAGTCGGCGCTCTGGCGCAGCACCGACGCCGGCGCGACGTGGACCAAGATCACCAACGGCGTGCCGTCGGGTGACGCCGTGGGCCGCTACGGGCTGGCGTTCTCGCCCAAGGACCACGACGTGGTGTACGCGGTGGTCGAGGCCGAGCCGGGGGGCGGGTTCTACCGCTCCACCGACGACGGCGTGAGCTGGACGAAGATGAACGACTACCACAGCGTGGGGCTGTACTACAACCGCATCTATGCCGATCCGAACGACGTGGACCGCGTGTACGCGGGCGACTTCCTGGCCCAGGTCACGCAGGACGGCGGGCACACCTTCCGCGGCGTGGGCGAGAACCACAAGCACGTGGACACGCACGTGTTCTGGATCGACCCGAAGAACTCCGACCACCTGCTCGTGGGGTGCGACGGCGGGCTGTACGAGAGCTGGGACCGCGGCAAGACGTACCACTTCTTCGGCAACCTGCCGCTGGCGCAGTTCTACCGGGTGGAGGCCGACAACGCCCTGCCCTTCTACC
>JBJKPA010000366.1:0-4785 GCA_046706905.1 Gemmatimonadaceae bacterium | reverse complement strand
ACATTGGTCGTCTCGACAACGCCAACGTACATCAACATCGGAAGAACACCATCCCCGGATGCGTCACTCGCATCTCCACCATCGCGCACCCGATCAGAGTTTCAGGACGGACACTAGCTAACGCCTGACGGGGGCGGCCGCAGCGCCCGGGACCCGCCTTCGGGCCCCGGGCGCCCGCCCGGACGTTCAGCGCAGCGTCTCGCGCGTGTACTCGTACCGGATGTTGCCGGCGCCGGCCTCGCCGCCCGTCAGCTCCTGGTCGAGCTGCACCATGTCGTCCTGCGCCACGCCGTGGAAGGTGCCGGGCCATTGCCGAAACGACGACTCGAAGCGGACGTCGTTCGAGTGGGGAATGGCGAACCACAGGCCATAGTCCACGTAGCGGGGGGTGCCGACCAGCTCCCCGTCCACCATGGCCCGCATGGATACGTAGTGCGCGAACGTGCCGTCCTCGTGCAGGTCCACGTACCCGTCCATCGCCACGACCCGGAGATCGTGGAAGTCCCCGGTCGTCTCGTCGAGGTAGATGCCCGCGTACACTTCGGCCGGCATCGGCTTGCCGTTCGCCGACGTGAGCACGTACCGCGCGGCGATGGAACTCGGGGGCGGCTGGTCGTCCGGGGGACGCGTGACGGGACCCGTGGCCGTCCCGTGGTCTCCGGCGCAGGCCGCCGACAGCAGAACGAACGGGAGCACGACACGCGCCGCGACCTCGCGGCGTACCACACGGGTGATCGACATGACGGTTCTCGGCTGGGGGGTTGCCGTATGATCCGCCCCGGAGCGAATCGTGAACGTCGATCCGTACGCGTCGAGCGTCTAACGAGTTTCAATATCGCGGGCCAGCTCCGGCGCCCATTTCCTCCGCAGCCGCTCGGCCGTCGCCACCGGGTCGCCCACCGGCCGGGTCCGGAACGCCGTGGTCTCGCGGGACCAGTGCTGCTCCCACGTGCATGACGCAGCCGCGAACGGCTTCCGGTCGAACGGCGTGCCGGCGTCCAGCGACGCGTTGAGGTCCTTGAGGAACGCCTCCCACCGCGGCAGGAAGTACGAGCTGAACATCCCCTCCCACTCCTTGAACGCGTACAGGTTCAGGTCGTCGTTCTCGCCCTCGGTGCACTTCGTCCCCCAGAGCGTGATGATGTTCCGCGCGTTCCATTCGTACAGCCGCCGCTCGGCGCCGGTGGTTCCCCAGCGCCGCGCGTCGGCGATCCAGCGGCCGAGCAGGAACTCGGGGCGCGTGCCGACGAGGGTGTCGAGATCGCGGAGCAGCGACTCCACCTGCCCTTCGGCGGCGAGCAGGGCCGGGCGATCCTTCGCCTCGTACGCCGCCTGGACGCGGTTCACCAGCGGCAGTCCGAGCTGCCCCAGCACCTGACGCGTGAGGTTCACGACGTCGTACCGGTAGGCGTCGTTGTTCCCGAGCGCCGGCGCGGCGGCGAGCAGCGAATCGAGCGCGCGCACGAGGATCCGGTCGTCGTACGGCGCGATGGGGCCGGTGCGATACGCGCGGCCCTTCATATAGAACTGCGGCCGCTCGGCCAGGAAGTCGCCCGTCTGCGCCGCCGACCGGAAGGCCGTGGCGAGCAGCAGTTTCCAGGCGCTCCACGCCGAGGCGTCGGCCTTGCCGTATCGCCGCGTGACGTAGGCGCGCGTCCACGGCGTCACGTCGGGCACGCTGTCGCGCCACACCTGGTCCATCACGAAGTCCTCGACGATCGGGTTGGCGCCGAATCCCTCCATCGTCATGCCCAGGCCTTCCATGCGCCCGTGGTCCGGACTGCGCAGCGCCGTGTCCAGATTGGCGGCCATCCGCGGCAGGTTGCCGTTCACGTTCACCTTGCCGCCGAAGTTGTACAGCACGTTGAACACCCACGGCTTGCCGTAGAACGCGTGGCGCGTCTTCCACGCCGGTACCGCGTCGTCCCACAGGTCGAGCACGATCATGTGGTCGTCGGGCACCGCGCCCAGCAGCGCCTCGGCCTGCGGGTCCTGCCAGAACTTCGCGTCGTTCACCAGGAACCAGGCCTGGATGACCCACGTGGCGCTCGTGTCGGCCGAGTGCATCGCGGCATAGATCGCGCCGCCGATGCCGGCCAGGAAGGTCGAGTCCCTGGACGGCGGGTTGATCTCGTTGAACGGGTCGGCGGCGTAGAGGTGATCGGTGCCGAAGAGCTGCGTCTCCCGCTGGATGAACGCCTGCCCCATGCGCTGGAACAGCGAGTCGTGGGGGTCGAGGAAGTACGTGCCGGGGAATCCCGCCGACCAGTCGCCCGTCTGGTGGATCTCGACGCCAGGGTGGACCTCGGTGATGGACTTCGGCACGTGCCCGGTGAATCCCTGGAGGATCGGCGTCATCCCCAGCGAGCGCTCGCGCGCGAGGATCTTCCGCTCGAGCGCGACGTGGCCGTCTATCCAGCTGTCGGGGAGGGGGCCGCCCAGCCCGTCGATGTTCGCCATCCACCCCCACGGCAGGTACGCCGGTCCGACCAGAAAGGCGGCGATCTGCTTGCGGGTGAATCCGAACTCGCGGAGGACGTCGCGCCACACCCCCTCCTCCCCCGTGATGGCGAGCGGCGCGTTGATCCCCTTGAGCGCCATCCAGTCGATCATCGACTGCCAGTCGTCCCAGTTCCACCACGCCATCGAGTACGAGAAGGTGCAGTAGTTGAAGAAGTAGCGGATGCGGTAGGGCGTGGTGACGCGCACCGGCGACGGCACGCGCGCGAGCGGCGCGGCCAGCGAGATCGGCTCGAGCGGGAGCGAGGTGTTCACGCCCGCCACGTGCTGCAGGTACCAGTTGAGGGCCGAGGCGATGGCGACGCCGGACGAGCCGCGGAGCATGATGCGGTCGCCGGCGCTCGCAACCTCGAACACGTCCCGGCCGTCGGCCTGCGGAATGGCGGCGACCTCGAAGCTCGCGGCGTTCCTCGGCACGACGCGTGCGATGAGCGCCCGGGCGGCGGCGAGGTCCACGGGGTGCGCGGTCTGCGCCGCGGCGGGGAGCGCCACGGCGAGCGCGGCGAGGGTCAGGAGTCGAATCGGGAGCTTCATGGCCGGATGGGACGAGGCGGCAGCGTGACGGGGTGCGGCCTATCATATATCATTCCACGCCCCCCTGTCACCCGACACGCGCCGGTCACTTCCGGAACAGAGCGAATCCCATGGTCGAGATTTCCTACGTCGGCGATCGCGTGCACCTCGAAGTCGAGGGCGCAGACAAGTTCTGGGCCATGAAGAGCCACCTCGACATCCCGCTCGCCCACATCAAGGCGGCGTGGATCGACCCCGATGCCGCAAAGGGCTGGTGGCACGGCCTCCGCATGCCGGGCACGAACATTCCCGGCGTGCTCCTCGCCGGCACCTTCTACCAGTCCGATGGGCGCGTGTTCTACGACGTCCACCATCCGGACCAGACGATCATCATCGAGCTGGACCACGAGACGTACACGCACCTCGTGATCGAGGTCGAGGATCCGCAGGCTGAGGTGCAACGCCTGAAGCAGGCATTGGCCGCCGGCGCCACGTAAAAGAGGCGTTGGATCGGGCCCGACGGGGCCCGTCTGCGCTGGCACGGGGCTCCCGATCGGCGCATATTGGCAGTTTGGGGTCGAAGTCTTCAGCCTGAGGTACGTCCGATGCCGGACACCTGCCCGAACTGCGGCACGCCACTCGCACCCGACGCGATTTTCTGCCACCGCTGCGGCAGGAACTTCACCGTCGAGATCGCGGCGCGGCAGTCGGGCGCGGGCGACACCCCGCCGGGCGAGACGCCGCCGGATGACACCATCGAACGGCTGCGGGCCGCCCTCGGCGACCGTTACCAGGTCGAGCGCGAGCTGGGGCGCGGCGGGATGGCCACCGTCTTCCTGGCCAGGGACCTGAAGCACGACCGCGAGGTCGCGATCAAGGTCCTGCACCCCGACCTCGCGGCGTCGGTGGGAGCGGAGCGGTTCGAGCGCGAGATCCGCCTCGCCGCCAAGCTCCAGCATCCGAACATCCTCGGCCTTTACGACTCGGGCGCCGCCGGCGGCCTGCTCTACTACGTCATGCCCTTCGTGAAGGGCGAATCGCTGCGCGACCGCCTCGACCGCGAGCACATGCTGCCCATCGAGGACGCCGTCGCCATCGCGCTGCAGGTCGCCGACGCGCTGGGCTACGCGCACGCGCAGGGCGTCGTGCACCGCGACATCAAGCCCGAGAACGTCCTGCTGAGCGGCGGGCACGCGCTGGTCGCCGACTTCGGCATCGCCCGGGCGGTCTCGCAGGGCGGCGACCAGAAGCTCACGGCGACCGGCATGTCCATGGGCACGCCGTACTACATGGCGCCCGAGCAGGCCAGCGGCGAAACCGTGGGACCGACGGCCGACCTCTACAGCCTGGGATGCATGCTGTACGAGATGCTGGCCGGCGAGCCGCCGTTCACCGGCAAAAACTCGATGCAGATCATGGCCCGGCACGCCATGGAGCAGGTGCCGAGCATCCGCATCGTGCGCAACACCGTGCCCGAGGAGGTCGAGGAGGCGATCTACGCCGCGCTCAACAAGGTGCCCGCCGACCGTCCGCAGACGGCGGCGGCGTTCAGCGAGCTGATGGGGATGCCGCCGGGCGCGACGGCGACGATGCGCGCGATGCGCATCGCCACCGGCTCGAACCGGCGCGTCCCGTCCGGCACGCAGTCGTGGCGGGCCGTGCCGGAGGAGGTCGAGGAGGCGATCTACGCCGCGCTCAAGAAGGTGCCCGCCGACCGTCCGCAGACGGCGGCGGCGTTCAGCGAGCTGATGG
>JBJKPA010000365.1:0-9528 GCA_046706905.1 Gemmatimonadaceae bacterium | reverse complement strand
TTGGAGCGCGGCTACGCCGTGGCCCGCGACGAGGCCGGCCGGGTGCTCGCCTCGGCGCGCCAGTTCGCGCCGGGCATGGACTTTCGTCTCACGCTGCGCGACGGCGAAGTGGACGCGCGCGCCACCGGCACGAGGGAAAAGGCATGAGTTTCGAAGCACGGCTGCAACGGCTGGAGGAGATCGTCTCCGAGCTGGAGGGCGACACGCTCGACCTCGCGCGCTCGCTGGCCCTGTTCGAGGAGGGAATCGCCTGCCTGCGCGACGCGACCGCCGAGCTGTCCAGGGCCGAGGCGCAGGTGCAGCGCCTGGTCGAGAAGGACGACGGCACGTTCGAGGTCACCGACCTGCGTGGCTGACACCGCCCCGGACTTCGCGGCGGACCGCGCCCTGGTGGACGCGGCCCTCGCCACCCTCGCCGCGCGCGAAACGCAGCCCCTCGCGGGTCCGGTGGGGGAGGCGATCCGCTACGCGCTCGAAGGCGGCGGCAAGCGGCTCCGCGGCGTGCTCTTCCTGGCGGCCTACCGCGCCGCCGGCGGAACGCGCGACGCCTCGGAGCTGGCGGCGGCGATCGAGGTCGTGCACGCCTATTCGCTGGTCCACGACGACCTCCCCTGCATGGACGACGACGACATGCGCCGCGGGCGCCCCACCGTGCACCGCGTGTACGGCGTCCCGGTGGCCACGGCGGCCGGCGTGGCGATGGTTCCCCTGGCCGCCCGCGCCGCGGCTCGTGCCGCCGGTGCCATGGGACTGGCGCCCGCGGTCATCGCGCAGATCGTCGAGGAGCTGATGCGTGCCTCGGGGGCCGGCGGGATGGTGGGCGGGCAGCTCCTCGATCTCGAGGGAGAGGGACGATCCCAGACACTGCCGGAGCTGGAGCGGATACACCGGGCCAAGACCGGCGCGCTGATCACCGCCGCCGTCACGCTGGGCGGGCTGGCCGCGGGCACGACGCCGGGCCGAATGACCGCCCTGGAGCGGTTCGGTACCGGCGTGGGGCTCGCCTTCCAGATCGCCGATGACGTCCTGGACGTCACGGCGACCACCGATCAACTCGGCAAGACGGCCGGCAAGGACGTGGCGTACGGCAAGACGACGTACCCGGCGCTGCTCGGCGTGGACGGGGCGGTGGCCATGGCCGACTCGTGCGTGGCCGACGCCTGCGACGCCCTGGCCGGCGCGGGGTTGCTGAGCCCCGAGCTGGAGCGCCTGGCGCGGTTCATCATCGCGCGCCGATCGTAGTACCTTTGTAGGACAGCCGAATCCCGATTGCGAGTTCCGATGAGCCTTCTAGACGGTATCCATTCCCCCGCCGACCTCCGCAAGCTGACGCGACCGCAGATCGTCGAGCTGGCCGACGAGATGCGGGCCCGCCTCGTGGACGTGTGCTCCCGCACGGGCGGGCACATCGGTGCCGGGCTGGGCGTCGTGGAGCTCACCATCGCGCTGCACGCCGCGTTCGACACCCCCAGCGACCAGATCGTGTGGGACGTGGGGCACCAGGGCTACCCGCACAAGCTCCTCACCGGCCGCAACGACCGCATGGAGACGCTGCGCAAGGAGGGCGGGATCTCCGGCTTCCTCAAGCGCAACGAGAGCGAGTACGACGCGTTCGGCGCCGGCCACGCCGCCACCGCGATCTCGGCCGCGCTCGGCATCGCCGCCGGCCGCGACATCCGCGGCGACGCGTACAAGGTCGTGGCCGTGCTCGGCGACGGCGCGCTGACCAGCGGGCTGGCCTACGAGGGCCTCAACAACGCCGGCCACTCGGACCGCGACATCGTGGTCGTGCTCAACGACAACGAGATGTCCATCGCGCCCAACGTCGGCGCGATGTCCAAGTACCTCACCTCGGTGCAGCGCAATTCGCTGTACAACCGCGTGCGCTCGGCGCTGGGCGAGATCATCGACAAGGCGCCCAAGCCGCTGGCCGGCGTGAGCGGGTGGGTCAAGCGCTGGGAGGAGAGCATCAAGTCGCTGCTCACCCCGGGCGTGCTGTTCGAGGAGCTGGGCTTCCGCTACTTCGGCCCGATCAACGGGCACGACATCCCGCAGATGCTCGACACCTTCGCCGCCGTGCGCAGCATGGCGGGACCGCGGCTGGTGCACGTGATCACGCAGAAGGGCAAGGGCTTCCCGGCCGGCGAGCACTCCACGGGAGAGAAGTGGCACGCCCTGCCGCCGGGGCACGACCCCGCCACGGGCAAGCCGCTGAAGGCGAGCACCGGGAATCCGGCGTACACGGCCGTGTTCGGCAAGGCGCTGGCCGCGCTGGCCCAGCAGGATCGGCGCATCGTGACGATCACCGCCGCGATGCCGAGCGGCACCGGCACGGGCTTCGTGGCCAAGGCGGTGCCCGACCGCTTCTTCGACGTCGGCATCGCCGAGGGGCACGCCGTGACCTTCGCCGCCGGGCTCGCCACGCGCGGGCTCAAGCCCGTGGTGGCGATCTACTCCACGTTCCTGCAGCGCGGCTACGACAACATCGTCCACGACGTGGCGATCCAGTCGCTCCCCGTGTTGTTCTGCATGGACCGCGCCGGCCTGGTCGGCGAGGACGGCGAGACGCACATGGGGCTGTACGACATCGCCTACATGCTCGCCGTTCCCGGGATGACCGTCACCGCGCCGCGCGACGGACGCGAGATGCTCGGGCTGCTGCGCGCCGGGCTGCAGCACGACGCCGGTCCCTTCTGCCTGCGCTATCCCCGGGCCGCCGTGCCCGATGCCACCCCCGACGTGGCCGACATCGAGCCCGTGCCGTACGCCACCTGGGACGTGCCCCGCCACGGCGGCGACGTCGCCATCCTGGCCGTCGGCACGATGGTCGAGCCGTCGCTGCAGGCCGCCGAAGCGCTGGCCGCCGAGGGGCTCAACGTCACGGTCGTGAACTGCCGCTACCTCAAGCCCTACGACGAGGTCACCCTCGCCGCCGTGCTCGCCGAGCACAAGCACGTGCTCACGGTGGAGGAGGGAACCGTCGTGAACGGGTTCGGCGCCTACATGACGGCCGTGATCGAGCGGCACGACCCCGCGGTGCGCGTCGCGACGCTGGGCGTGCCCGACCGCATCATCTACGCGGCGCCCCGCGCCCGGCAGCTCGCGCTGTGCGGGCTCACGCCGGAGGGGATCGCCGACCGCGTCCGGGCGCTGCACGAGAGCGAGGCGATGGCCGGGTGACGCGCCTCGGCGTGATCGGGCACCGCGGGTACGTGGACGCCGGTCTCGGCGACGTGCTGCGCACGCTGGGCCGGATCGCGCCGAAACTCGGGCTCGAGCTGTTCACCGAACAGGACCTGCTCGAAGAGGGCGCCCCCGGTGCGCTGCTCGAGGATCCGGGTGCGCTGGACGCGCTCATCACGCTGGGCGGCGACGGCACGCTGCTCCGCGGGGCGCGGCTCCTCCGGTCGCACCAGGTGCCGATCCTCGGCGTGAACCTGGGCCGCCTCGGCTTCCTGACCTGCGCCCCCGCCGAGGGGGTGGAGGAGGCGCTCGCCCGGTTCGCCAAGGGAGACTACGCCGTCGAGACGCGCATCGCGCTCCATGCCACGGTGCGCGACACCGCCGACGTGCCGCGCCAGGAGTGGTTCGCGCTCAACGACATCGTGCTCCACAAGGGCGGCTACGCCCGCGTCGTCACGCTGCACGTGTCGGCCAACGACGAGACGCTGGCACGGTATGCCGCCGACGGTGTCGTGATCTGCAGCCCCACGGGCTCCACGGCGTACTCGCTCTCCGCGGGCGGGCCGGTGCTCTTTCCGACGCTGGAGACGCTCCTCGTCACGCCGGTGTCGGCGCACGCGCTGGCCATCCGGCCGGTGGTGCTCCCGGCCGACTCGGTGGTCACCGTGCAATCGGATGATAATCCGGAAGAGCTTTTGGTGACGGTGGACGGGCAGCCCGGCACCAGCTTTGCCTCGGGGGAGACGCTCATCGTGCGCCGCGCGCCCCACGGGATCGGCGTGGTGCGCTTTCCGGGCAGCAGCTTCTTCAATACGCTGCGGCAGAAGCTCGGCTGGGGCGGACTCCCGCAACGGGACCACTCCTCGGCATGCTGATCGAACTGCGCATTCGCAATTTCGCCATCATCGAGTCGCTCACCCTTCCCCTCGCCTCGGGGTTCAACGTGCTGTCGGGCGAGACGGGGGCGGGGAAGTCCATCATCGTGGGCGCCCTGGGGCTGCTGCTCGGCGAGCGGGCCAGCGCCGACCTCATCCGCACGGGCCAGGACCGGGCCACCGTCGAGGGTGTGTTCGACATCGCCGACCGGCCCGAGCTGCGCGCCGTGCTCGACGCGCACGGCCTCGAGGCCGACGACTCGCTGGTCGTGCTCAAGCGCGAGGTGGCCGCCGGCCGCGCCCGCGCCTGGGTGAACGGCTCGTCGGTCACCGCGGGCGTGCTGGCGCAGGTCGGCCGGCAGCTCGTCAACCTCCACGGGCAGCACGAGGCGCAGTCGCTGCTCGACCCCGAATCGCAGCGCGCGATTCTCGACGCCTTCGGCGACGCGGCCGCCGAGACGGCCGCCGTGCGCGACGCGTTCCAGACGGCGGCCGATCTCCGCCGCGAGATCGCCGATCTGGAGAAGCGCACGCGCGACGCGCAACGCCGTGCCGACTACCTGCGTCACGTGGCGAAGGAGATCGAGGAGGCGCGCCTCACCGAGGGCGAGGACGTCCGCCTCGAGGAGGAGGCCAATCGCCTGGAGAACGCCGACGAGCTCCGCGCGCTGTCCGGCGAGGCGCTGGTCCACCTCACCGGCGAGGAGCAGGGCATCCTCTCCCAGCTCGGCGCGCTCGAACGGGTGCTGCACCAGCTCCAGCGGCTCGATCCGTCGCTGGGCGGACTGCAGGAGTCGTACGACGCCGCCTACTACGCGCTCGACGCCGTGGCCCGCGAGCTGGAGCGCTACCAGGGCGACGTGGACCTCGACCCGCAGCGGCTGGCCCAGGTGCGCGCCCGGCGCGAGCTGCTGTTCGACCTGATCAAGAAATACGGCCCGGCGCTGGCCGACGTGATGCAGCAGGGGCGCGACGCCCGGCGCGAGCTGGACCTCGTGGATTCGTCGGACCTCGACCTGCGTGCGCTGCGCGAGCGGCAGGAGGCGGCCGACGAGATGCTCGTCAAATCCGCCGCCGCCCTCACGCACAAGCGCGAGGCGGCCGCCAGGCGCCTGGCGCGCGCCGTGGACGAGGTGCTCCCCGACCTGGGGATGCCCGACGGGCATCTGGAGGTGGCGCTCCGGGAGCGCGGCGAGATCGGCGCCGAGGGGGCCGAGGACGTCGAGTTCCTGGTGTCGCTCAACGCGGGGCACGACGCGCGGGCGCTGGCGCGCGTCGCGTCGGGAGGCGAGCTGAGCCGCGTGATGCTCGCCCTCAAGACCATCCTCGCCCGGCTCGACCACGTGCCCACGCTGGTGTTCGACGAGGTGGACGCGGGCATCGGCGGCAAGGTCGGCCTCCAGGTGGGCGACACGATGCGCCGCGTGGCGGCCAACCATCAGGTGTTCGCGATCACCCACCTGCCGCAGATCGCGGCGCGGGCGCACCACCACATCCGCGTGAGCAAGGACGCCGCGGGCGGCGTGACCACCGCCGACGTCGCGGTGCTGGAGGGCGACGACCGCGTGGTCGAGATCGCGCGCATGCTGGGCGGCGATCCGGACAGCGCGGTGAGCCGCGCCCACGCGCGGGAACTGCTGGAATCGGCGGGCACCGGTTCCGCGTCGTCGGGTGACGGCGGCCGGGCCGGGCCCAAACGCACGCGCCGCCGCTCCTAGGCGCGGCGCCCGGCGCTCAGCGCCGGTTGCGGTTGTAGTAGAACCGGACCTCGATGCGGTCCATCCAGTACTTGGGCATCGCCGGCGCGCCGGTGAGCGTTTCCAGGTGCGTGAGGGACACGTCGATCGGCAGGCCGACCTTGCGGCGGTCGTACTCCGGCACCGTCGAATAGGTGATGCCGAATCCCACGGCCTGCTGGGTGCCGGGCGCGGTGTTGATCCCGTTCCAGGTGGCCGTGGGGACGGCGGACGCCGGGGTGCCGAAGGCGGGCGTGGGCGGATAGGTGTAGGTGTTGGCCCCCACGTTCGTGTAGTCCCAGATCGCGTTGAAGCCGAACTGGTGGGTGAGGATGAACCGCGGGGCGATCTCGAACCGCATGATCGCGCCGGGCGTATACGGGTACCCCAATCCCGTCGACGCCGGGAGCGGCATCCCCACCGACAGCGGGAAGGCGCCCGTCTTGGTCTTGCCCGTGGGCTTCGTGTATTCGGCGGCCAGCGAGAGCCCCAGCCGGCTCCCGCGCTGCAGGTAGGCGTCGAACCGCCCGCCGATCTGCAGCGTGCCCCGGCCGGTGCCGATGTCCAGCGGATTGGTCGGCAGCGCGACCTGGCCCGTGGGCAGGGTCACGACGCCCGTGAACGTCGAGCGCGCGAGGAACGCCCCGGGGCGGCTCGCCTTCGCCGAGTCGAGGAAATCGTCGAACAGCCGGACCCGCGCGCTCACCTCCACGTCGCCCGTGCTGATGCGGATCGTGCTCGCCACCGAGTCGAACCCCGCGATCCCCGGATCCTGCAGGAACGCGTTGAGATCCCCCGTTCCCATCACGCCGCCGGCCGCGGCGGGCGCCGACGTGATGAGCGGCCCGGTGTTGAGGAACGCCTGGAACGACGAGTCGTACGAGGCGAGCCGGCCGCGAATGGCGAGGTCGGCCGGGCTGCCCTTGACCGGCACCACCGGCGCGCCGCGGATCTGCGAGTTCTGCCCGTACACCGCGGCGAACGCCGACGAGAAGTTGGCCGCGCTCTGCAGCAGGTCGGTCACCTGCTGCTGCTGCGCGAGCAGGGTGCCGCAGTCGGGGGCGGCGCTCGGGTTCGCCTGGCACGCGCTGAGCGACGCCTCGAGCGTGCCCACCGCGCTCACGAGCTGCGCAAACACCGCGCTGTCGGCGGCCAGCGCGGTGTGGTTCACCGCGGCCGGGTTGATCCCCACGTTCCCCTCGGTGCCCAGCGGGTTCACGCGCAGCATGATGCTCGTGCGCGTCCGGACCAGCGGCACCATGAAACCGAGCGTGATGCGGTCGGTCAGGCCGTATTCGCCGCGGATCGGCGTCACCGAAACGCGGGCGTCCTCGGCGGCCTGCGTCTGTCCCAGCGAGAGGCGGAAGGGAGAGCCGGTGAGCGCCGCGATCGCCGCCTGCGTGGGCGCGAGCGCCGGCAGCTGCGCCGCCCCCAGGGAGTCGAAGCTCAGCCCGGCGCCCAGCGGCACGGTCTTGGACGCGCTGCCGGCGGGGGCGAACAGCGAGTTGTACCGCGTCCACGACGAGGTCGCGTCCAGGCGGAACTGTCCACGGGCGAGCACGGTGGCGTCGTCGAGGTACCCGCCGCCCGCCTGGGCCCGCGCCGCGTGGGGCAGGGCGCCGGCGAGCACCGCGAACAGCGAAATCCGGACGAAGGCGCGGGGTGCGCGCGAACGGTGCATGGGGCGGATCGAGTCGCTGGGGTGAAAGCCCGGGCTTATTATCCTGTGCACGAGCCCGTGGAAGTTAACCTCTACCCCGCATCGGTGTCTTCGCTCCTCGCTCCGCGTCCGATCCCCCGGGTCCCCTGGCAGATCACCGGCAATCACTGGCTGGCGCTCCCCTGCGTGCACCCGGCCAACGCCGCCGTGCACGCGGTGAGCGTGCTGCACCGCGGCGCGCGCTCGGCGGTCGAGTTCGCCGGCCATCCCGATTTCGTGGACGGCGAGGGGCCGGCGCTGCTCCGGCCCACGCTCGCCGTGAACGGGACGGCGCACGACTTCGCGTCGGCGCCGATCGCCTGGGAGCGGGCGCTCGAGTGGCTGCCCACCTTCACCAGCCAGGCCGGCCCGCTGGTCGTGCGCGGCACGCTGTTCGCTCCCTTCGGGCGGGACGCCGACGTACCCGGCGCGGTCTACGCGCTGTCGCTGGAGAACCGCTCGAAGGCCGCGTGCACGGTGCGCGTCGGGGTCGAGGGGAGTCTCGGACACCGCCAGCTTCGCGTGCGCACGCCGCGGCCCTTCGCCGACGCGCACCGCGTGACGCAGGGCGACGACACGGTGATCCTCGACGGCTCCGGCGAGCCGGGGCTCGTCGCGCTCGCCGTCGGCGCCGACACCGAATCGGCGATCGTGGTGTCGGACGGTCCGACGCCCGGGTACACCATCACCCGCGAGTTCGAGCTGGAGGCGGGCGCGCGGGAGCAGGTCGCGTTCTATCTCGCCGCCGGTCCGGAGCGGGACGGCGCGCAGGCATCGGTCGCCGTGCTCCGCCGCCGCGGGTGGCGCGACCTGCTGGCCGGCACCCGGGACGCCCTGCGGATGTTGGAACAGGCCACGGGCACCGACGCGCTGGACCGGCTCATCAACCGCAACCTGCTATTCGCCTACTTCTATGGCGTGGGGCGGGCACTGGACGACGCGCACTACTACCTGATGCGCACGCGGGTGCCCTGGCATCCGGTGGGCGTGACGGTGCGCGACTGGGAGGCGCTGATGTGGACCGTGCCCGCGGTGCAGCTCGGCGACGCCCCGCTCGCCCGCGAGCTCATTCTCCGCGCCTGCGAGCTGCACGGCTACGCGCCGGGGCGGGGCGTGCACTACCTGGACGGCACGCTGTTCGAGCCGGGATTCTCGCTGGACGGCGCGGCCGCGTTTCCGCTCGCCGTGGACCGCTACATCCGCGATACCGGCGACGACGCCATCGTGGACGAGCCGGTGCTGGGCGACACGCTCTACGTGGCCCACGACGAGATCGCCGACCGGCGCGACGCCGACTGGCCGCTCTACACGACCGAGCTGACGCCGTCGGGCGCGCCGGCGCCGCACCCGTTCACGCTGCACGCCAACGCCGCCGTCGCGCTGGCCCTCGACGTGCTGCGCCGGACGCTGGACGAGGAAACGGCGCACGACGTGCAGGATCCGGAAACCGTGCGCGCCGCGCTCGTCCGCCACTTCCTCAAGACCGAGGCGGGGGCAGCGCGGTTCGCCGCGGCGATCGACATGGCGGGGAAGGCGACCTTCGACGACGATCCGGTGGGTTCCGCGTTCTGGCTGCCGCTGTACGAGGCCGTGGACCGGCAGGACTCCAACTTCCGGCGCACCGCGAAGGCCATCGGCGCACCCGCGGGACGGCTGGCCGAGTACTGCGCGCGGCTCATGGGTCCTGACGCCTCGGCCACGCTGAAGTGGTTCCGCCAGGCACCGCTCGACGGCGGGGTGGCGGCCGAGCTGGTGGACGAGGCCGGGCACGCGACGGGGAACGGGGGCGACGCGTCGCTCTCGGGGCTCGTGGCCTGGAGCGTGTGGTACGCGGTGCACGCGCTGGGGGAGCGCCCCTGACGGGCCGTTGTCGGGGGTCGCGGGAACGGGCTATATTGGGTGGCACGCGGGAATAGCTCAGTTGGTAGAGCACAACCTTGCCAAGGTTGGGGTCGCGGGTTCGAGTCCCGTTTCCCGCTCTTACAAGACGTGATGTAGAATGAGGAGCGGCTTCGGCCGCTCCTTTTTCGCAGGG
>JBJKPA010000364.1:0-9130 GCA_046706905.1 Gemmatimonadaceae bacterium | reverse complement strand
GGGTCGGCGCGGGCGCGGCGGGTGCCGGGGCGGCGGCCACGGGAGCCGGGGCCGGGGCGGCAGGCGCCTCTACGGCGGCGCCCTTCTCGGTCTCGAGACGGGCGACGACGGTCTGGACGGCCACCGTCTGCCCCTCGTGCACGAGGATCTCGGCGATCACGCCGGCGGCGGGCGCGGGGATCTCGGCGTCCACCTTGTCGGTGGAGATCTCGAAGATCGGCTCGTCGCGCTTCACTTCGTCGCCGACCTTCTTGAGCCACTTGGAGAGCGTGCCCTCGGCGATGGACTCGCCCATCTGCGGCATGATGACGTCTATGCGTGCCACGGGATCATCCTCTAGTCGGATTTGCGCGCCGCGCGACGGCCGCGGCGCCTCAGCACGAGAACGATGGTCGGGAGAATGAGGGTCCCGATCACCGCCCCGTAGAACCAGAACATCAGCCAGGCACAGGGAGCGCCCGTGTCGGCGTCGGGCGTGCAGTGGCGGGCCCAGCCGACGATCTTGCCGACGAGCACCCCGATCATGCCGCCGCCGAAGAACCCGGCGACGAGCATCATGCACCCCAACCCAAGATACTGCCACGCGCCCCCGGATTCGACCTCGGGGGGTACGGGCGGGGTCATGAGGCGGCTCTCGAGGGGGATCCGGCGGCCGTCACGGGGGGCGGCCTCAGTACGCCGCTTCGAGCTGGTGCCGCGGGTCTTCCTGCCGGTGGAGGGAGACGAAGAACCGCTTCACGTTGCGGTCGAGGCGGCTCTCCCCCATCTGGTCGGTGTCCACCCGGACGAAGGTGTAGTGGCCGCCTTCGGGGGCGGCGTTGAGGCGCAGGGCGCCGAGCGGGCCGGTGAAGGTGCGCGTGCCGGCGGCGCTGGCCGCGACCGTCATCCCCATCTCGGAGAAGAAGCGGTCGGAGGCGGCGAGGACGTCGGCGGGCACGAGGTGGCTGCGGTAGAAGTGTCGCATTACGGGGGTGTGGAATCGGGGCGTTCGGCGAAGACGTCCTGCATCCAGTCCACGCGCTCGAGCGGATGCAGCGAATCGCGGCGGAAGCGGATGGCCATGGCCCACTGGCCGGCCACCGTGAAGTCGAGCTTGCCGTAATAGGTGCCGATCTCGGGACCGACCGCGAAGCCGTCCCAGGTGTGCGGGCCCTGCAGCCCGTACTGCATGTTCGCGAAGATCTGGCCCTCGCCGTTCTCGATCGGCTGGTCGGTCTTGCGATCGTGGACGGTGACCTTGTAGGTGATCTCCTCGCGGGCGTGGGGCGGGATGTCGGTGGGCTGGATGGTGAACGCGTAGCTCTTGGAAAACAGACGGAGCACCGGGCCCTGCGACTCGCCGCCGCAGGCGGCCAGGAGCCCGAGGGCTCCCAGCGCCACCGATGCCCGTGTCCACCGCCTCACTGCTGATAGTACTCCAGTCCGAGGTGCGTGATCTGCTCTTCGCCCATCAGGTGTCGGAGCGTGTTCTTCAGCTTGGTCTGCTGAATGAAAAGATCGTGCTCCGGCTGCAATCCCGCAGCCGCCATGGGCGACTTGTAATAGAAACTTAACCATTCCTGGATTCCCTTCATGCCCGCGCGGTGCGCGAAGTCGGAGAAGAGCGCCAGGTCGAGCACGATCGGCGCCGCGAGGATCGAGTCGCGGCACAGGAAGTTGACCTTGATCTGCATCGGGTAGCCCATCCACCCGAAGATGTCGATGTTGTCCCAGCCTTCCTTGTTGTCGCCGCGCGGCGGGTAGTAATTGATGCGCACGACGTGGGAGAAGTCCTTGTACAGTTCGGGGTACTGCTCGGGCTGCAGGATGGTGTGCAGCACGCTGAGCTTGGACTCCTCCTTGGTCTTGAACGATTGCGGGTCGTCGAGGACCTCGCCGTCGCGGTTGCCGAGGATGTTGGTGGAGTACCAGCCGGCGAGGCCGAGCATGCGCGCCTTGAGCGCCGGGGCGATCACGGTCTTCATCCAGGTCTGGCCCGTCTTGAAGTCCTTGCCCGAGATCGGCACGCCCTTGGCGTTGGCCAGCTCCTGCAGGGCCGGCGTGTCCACGGCGAGGTTCGGCGCGCCGTTGGCGTAGGGCACGCCCTCCATGATCGCCGCCCAGGCGTAGAGCATGGCCGGCGAGATCGCCTCGTCGTTGGCGTCCATCGCCTTCTCGAACGCGGCCAGCGACTGATGCTGCGGGCCGGGCCGGATGAAGATCTCGGTGGACGCGCACCACACGATCACCAGCCGGTCGAGTTGGTGCTTGGCCTTGAAGTCGCGGATGTCCTGGCGCAGCTGCTCGGCCAGGTCGCGCTTGGTCTTCCCCTTCTTGACGTTCGAGCCGTTGATGCGCGTGACGTAGTGGTTGTCGAACACGGCCGGCATCGGCTTGATGCCCTTGAGGAAGTCGGCCACGCGCTCCAGGTCCGCGGCCTCGAGCACCCCGGCCTTCTTGGCCGCGGTGTAGGCGTCGTCGGGAATCGGATCCCAGGCGCCGAACACGAGGTCGTCGAGCTTCGCGAGCGGCACGAAGTCCTTGATCAGGGGCGCGCGCTTGTCGGTGCGCTTGCCCAGCCGGATGGTGGCCATCTGGGTGAGCGACCCGATGGGCTTCGCATAGCCGCGCCGGATGCTCTCGACGCCGGCCATGAACGTGGTCGCTACGGCGCCGAGTCCGGGCGTGAGCACACCGAGCTTGCCGGTGGCCGGACGGGGGGCCTGGCGCGATTCGGACGACGAATCCTTCACGACCTTATTCTCCTTTTGAGCAGGGGACGCGCTTCGAACGTCGGGGCCGGCTCGTGGGCCGGCGACTGCTCCTGCTCCGACGCGGACGTGGCGTCCGTGGGCGTCGTGGCGCGATACACGCACGCCACGCGCTGATAGACCGTGATCCACGCCGTGACGGTGAGGACCACGATGATGACGGCGAGCACGATCCCGTTCAACGCGAGACCGAAGAACGCCTGCGGCACCGAGAGCAGCACCACGCGCTCCGGCCGCTGCAGGATGCCCACCTTGGCGTCGATGCCCAGCGCCTCGGCGCGGGCCCGCGTGTACGAGGTGAGGAACGAACCGATCAGCCCGAGCAGGCACATCACGACCATCGGCACGCTGGCCCACGAGTGGTGCAGCGTGTTCAGGGCGTAGAACACGGCCAGCCCGCCCAGCACGAAGCCGTCGGCCAGCCGGTCGAGCGTGGAGTCGAGGAACGCGCCGAAGGTGGACGCCGTGCCCGCCTTGCGGGCCACCATGCCGTCGAGCACGTCGAACAGCGCGGTGAGCCCGAGGAAGAACCCGCCCACGCTGATGTGCCCGGTCCCGTACACCACGCCGCCGACCACCGTGCACACGGTGCCGATCACCGTGATCGTGTTCGGGTGGACGTGATGGCGCACGCACCAATCCGCGACGGGATTAATGAGGCGCAGGTATCCGTTCTTAAGCCAGTCCGGCAGAATCTTCATTCGGCTCCGAGACGTGCACTCGGCTTACGCCTCGCCGCGCGGACCGCAGGCGGGGGCGGGAGGGGTAAACAAGCGTGCCGGAGCGACGCCCCGGCGGCTAAAAGTATCCCGTTCACAAACTTGTAGCAACTGTAACGGCGGTGTTTCGGAGGCGCACGGAAGTCCTTATTGTTGACGGCCTTGTCCGCCGCTTCCGCCGCCCGCACCGCCCTCGCCGCCGCCCTGCTGCTCGCCGCGCCCGCCGCCGCGCACGCGCAGGGACCGCTGGCCCGGTCCGAGCCCCGGTCGCGCGCCGCCGCCGTGGCGGACACGCTGCACGTCGTGCTCGACGCCGCGGTCGCCGACCACGCCTTTCCCGGCGCCTACGCGGTGATCGGCAACCACGCCGGCATCCTGGCCAGTTACGGGGCCGGGCACCTGGACTGGAGCCCCTCGCCCCGCCCCGACGCGCACACGATCTGGGACCTCGCATCGCTGACCAAAGTCATCGGGATGACCTCGGCGATGATGCAGCTCGTCGAGGAGGGCAAGGTGTCGCTCGACGCGCCGGTGCAGCGTTACCTCCCCGAGTGGCGGGGGCCGCACAAGGCCCAGGTCACCGTGCGCATGCTGCTCACGCACACGTCCGGCCTCCCGGCCTTCCGCGCCTACGACAAGATCACGACCAACGCCGACAGCATCGCCAAGCTGATGATGGCCGAGCCGCTCGTGGCGCTGCCCGGGACGCGCTTCGTGTACAGCGACATCGGCGCCTGGCTGGCCGGCAAGATCGTGGAGCGCGTGTCGGGGCAGCGGCTGGACCGCTACCTGGCGCAGCACGTCTTCGGCCCGCTCGGCATGCACGACACGATGTACAATCCGCCCGCCTCTCTCATTCCGCGGATCGCGCCCACCGAGGTGGATCCGCGGCGCGGCGGCAAGCTGCGCGGCAAGGTCCACGACGAGCGCGCCTATTACCTGGGCGGCATCTCGGCGCACGCCGGTCTGTTCAGCAGCGGGTACGACCTGGCCCGGTTCGCCGAGATGTATCTGAACGGCGGCGAGCTGGATGGGGTGCGCCTCTTCTCCGCCCGGACGGTGGCGGAATTCACCGCCGTGCAGGACCGCGCGATGTCCGACCGCGCGCTCGGATGGGAGAAGCCCGACGGCACCAACTCGGCGGGCCACTACATGTCCCCCGCCGCGTTCGGCCACACGGGGTTCACCGGGACGTCGATCTGGATCGACCCCGCGCAGGACCTGTTCATCGTGCTCCTGACCAACCGGGTGGATCCGACGCGGAACAACCACAAGATCGGCGGGGTGCGCGTGGCGGTGGCCGACGCCGTGGAATCGGTGTTGGGCCGGGGAACGACGGCCGTGGGCACGCGGCCGGAGACCGGCGGATCACGGTAGGGGGCGGACCGCTTGAAGGGGGAAACGGGCGCGCTATATTTCGCCCGTGTGAAGGGCGGGAGTGCATGCCGCCCAATGACTTGGAGGATTGGATGAGCACCACTCAGCAGCCCGATGTGATGGTGACCGTTACGGACGTGGCCGGCGCCGAGGTCAAGAAGTTCATGGATCAGGAGGGCGTTGATCCCGCGGTGGGCGGCCTGCGCGTGAGCGTTCAGCCGGGCGGTTGCAGCGGGTTCAAATACGGCCTGCTCATCGAGGATGCAGCGGCCGACGACGACTTCATCGTGGACCAGGGCGGATGGAAGGTGTTCGTGGATCCGTTCTCGGCGCAGTATCTGAACGGCGTGACGATCGACTACGTGTCGTCCATGCAGGGGTCGGGCTTCACGTTCAAGAATCCGAATGCCACCGGTGGATGCGGGTGCGGGAGTTCCTTCACCGCATGACCGCCTGATGGCGGATCCGGCAGCCGACGCCCGACACGGCGTCCCCGCCGACGAAGAGGCCCGCGACCGCTCGGCGGTTCGCGGGCCTCTCGCGTTGGAGCGCGGCGAGCACGCGCACGAGCGCATTCGCACCATCGTGGTGGACGACCACGACGCCGTCGCGCGCCTCGTGGCCCATCGGATGGCCGAGCTAATCCGGGCGCACGACGCCGCCGGCCGCCCGACGGTGCTCGGGCTCGCCACGGGATCCACCCCGCTCGGCGCGTACCGCGAGCTGGTGCGCCTGCACCGCGAGGAGGGGTTGAGTTTCGCGAACGTGACGACGTTCAACCTCGACGAGTACTACCCGATGGATCCGGAGAGCATTCACTCGTACCGCCGGTTCATGTGGGAGAACCTGTTCTCGCAGGTGGACATTGCGCCGGAGCGCGTACACATCCCCGACGGCGCGGTGCCGGAGGACGCGGTGGACGCGATGGCCGCGGCGTACGAGGCGGCGATCGTCGACGCCGGCGGCATCGACTTCCAGATCCTCGGCATCGGCATGACGGGGCACATCGGCTTCAACGAGCCGGGCTCGGGGGCCGCCTCGCGCACGCGCCTGGTGATCCTCGACCGCGTGACGCGGCGCTCGGCGGCCGCCGACTTCTTCGGCGAAGAGAACGTGCCGCGCCGCGCGGTGACGATGGGGATCGCGACGATCCTCGCGGCGCGCGAGATCGCGCTCCTGGCCACGGGCGAGCACAAGGCGGCGATCGTGCGCCGTGCCGTCGAGGGGCCGGTGGACCTCGACGTCGCGGCGACGTTCCTCCAGCGGCATCCGAACGCCGCGGTGTACGCCGACCGCGCGGCCGCCTCGGCGCTCACCCGCATCGCCACGCCCTGGCTCGTGGAGCCGGTGACCTGGACCCCGGCGCTCACCGTGCGCGCGGTGGTGTGGCTGTCGCGCCGCGTGAACCGCGCGATCCTCAAACTCACCCAGCAGGACTACGCGGAACACAACCTGTCGTCCCTCGTGGCGCTGCACGGATCGCCGGGCGAGGTGAACGGGATGGTCTTCAACGCGATGGGGGCCAAGATCCGCGGGAAGGCCAAGCTTCCCAAGGGGCAGCGCGTGATCTGCTTCTCGCCGCACCCGGACGACGACGTGATCTCGATGGGCGGGATGCTCGGCAAGCTCGTCGAGAACCGGAACGAGGTCCTCGTCGCCTACATGACGAGCGGCAACATCGCCGTGTTCGACCACGACGTCCGCCGCTACGTGGATTTCCTGGAGCGGCTGGCGCGCGAGGGGATGGTGGAACCGGCGGAGATCGCGCCGATGGCGCGCAAGGTCTACGCGTTCCTCGACGCCAAGCGGCCGGGCGACGTGGACCTCCCCGAGGTTCAGGAGCTCAAGCGGCTGATCCGCGAAGCCGAGGCGGTGGCCGGCATCGAGACGCTCGGCCTTCCGGCATCGGCCGCGCGCTTCCTGCGCCTGCCGTTCTACCAGACGGGCACGGTGCGCAAGAACCCGATCGGCCCCGAGGACGTCGCGATCGTGCGCGCGCTGCTCGAGCAGTTCGCGCCCACGTACATCTTCGTGGCGGGCGATCTCTCGGACCCGCACGGCACGCACCGGATGGCGAAGGAGGCGATCGACTCGGCGCTCGCCGGCCTGCGCGGCGCGGGAAAGCCGGTGCCGGAGGTCTGGCTGTACCGCGGAGCGTGGCAGGAGTGGCCGGTGGACGAGGCCACGTGGCTCGTGCCGCTGTCGCAGGAGGAGCTGCGCCGAAAGATCCAGGCGATCTTCAAGCACCAATCCCAGAAGGATTCCGCCCCCTTCCCCGGCCCGACCGACGACCGCGAGTTCTGGCAGCGCGTCGAGGCGCGCAACACGGGGACGGCCGACGAGCTCAACCGGCTGGGGCTGGCCGAATATTTCGCGATGGAGGCGTACGTCGTTGCCCAGGCCTAGCGCGTGACCGGCCACTTCACCCCCCTCGACGTCGTCGTCCTCGTCGCCTATCTCGCGGGAACGACGGCGTTCGGCATCTGGCTGGGCCGCCGCCAGAAGAGCGCCAGGGATTACTTCGTGGCCGGGCGCAACATCCCCTGGCCCGCCGTGCTGTTCTCGGTGGTCGCCACCGAGACGAGCGCGCTGACCTTCATCAGCATCCCCGGCGTCGCCTACATCGGCAATCTCGGCTTCCTGCAGGTGGTGTTCGGCTACCTGCTGGGACGGATCGCGCTCGCGTTCACGCTCCTGCCCCGCTACTACCAGGGGGAGATCGTCACCGCGTACGCGATGCTCGAGCAGCGGTTCGGGCTGGCCACGCGGCGGTTCACGTCCATCGTGTTCATGGGCACGCGCGCGATGGCCGATTCGGTGCGGATCTTCGCGACGGCGATCCCGGTGGCGCTCATCCTGAGCGGCACGGGACGCGTGCCGTCGCCGTGGCTGATGCCGTCGGCGATCCTGATCCTGGGCGCGCTCACGGTGCTGTACACGTACAAGGGCGGGATGCGCGCCGTGGTGTGGACGGAGCTGCTGCAGGCCGGGATCTACATCTTCGGCGGGCTCGTCGCGGTGGTGCTGCTGGGGCGCGCGGTGCCCGGCGGCTGGCACGCGATTTTCGAGCGGGCCGGCGCGGCGGGCAAGCTGCACCTGTTCGACTGGTCGGTGGGATTCGACCGGCCGTACACGATGCTCGCCGGGCTGCTCGGCGGCGGGTTCCTGTCCATGGCGTCGCACGGCGCCGACCAACTCATCGTGCAGCGGTTGCTCTCGGCGCGCTCGCTGCGCGACGCGCAGAAGGCGGTGATCGGGAGCGGGGTGGCGATCATCGTGCAGATGGCGCTGTTCCTGATCATCGGCGTCGGGCTCTGGGCGCACTTCGGCGGCCGCGTCTTCTCCACGCCGGACGACGTCTTCCCGACGTTCATCATCCAGGCGATGCCCCCGGGACTGCTCGGCCTCGTCGTGGCGGCGATCGTGGCGGCCACGATGAGCACGCACTCGGCGGCGATCAACGCGCTCGCCGCGTCGGCGACGCACGACATCTACCTGCCGATCACCGGCCGCTCGGCAGCCGACCCGCGGACGTTCCGCGTCGGCAAGCTGTTCGCGCTGTTCTGGGGCGTCGTGCTGACGGCGGGCGCACTGCTCTTCCGCCAGCAGGGAACGCCGGCCGTGGTGATCGCGCTGTCGATCGCGTCGTTCACCTACGGCGGGCTGCTGGGCGGCTTCTTCCTCGCCCTGTTCGTGCCGCGGGCCCGCCAGCGCGACGCGATCGTGGGGATGTCGGTGGGAATCGCCGCGATGGCGATCGTGGTGTTCGCAAAACAGATCGCGACCGCGTATCCTTCTCTCGCCGCGACGCTCGGCCCGCTGGGCGCGATCGCGTGGCCCTGGTACGTGCTGATCGGCACGGCCATCACCCTTCTCACCGGAACCCTCTCGTCGCTCGCCGGGCGCACGGCCCCGAGCGGCGCACGCGCCACATGACACCAATCGTAATCGGGATCGACGGCGGCGGAACCAAGACCTCGGCGCTGGTGGCCGACGACCAGGGGAACGCCCTCACCGAGGTGGCCGGGGCGCCCAGCGCGGTGCGCGCCGGCGCGGTGGACGAGAGCGCGGACGCGATCGCCGCGGTGGTGCGCGACGCGATCGCGGCCTCGGGTGCGGACGCCTTCCCCCGCGTGGTGTGCGTGGGCGTGGCCGGCGTGGGCCGCGAATCGCTGCGGCTCGCGCTGTGGGAGGAGCTGGCGGCGCGCGAGATCGCCGAGGAGGTCGTCGTGCACACCGATTACGCGATCGCGTTCGACGACGCGTTCGCGCAAGGACCGGGGA
>JBJKPA010000363.1:0-3256 GCA_046706905.1 Gemmatimonadaceae bacterium | reverse complement strand
GGCAGGGGCGCGTGTTGGGGAATCGTGACGTTCGCCGCGGGGGACGCGGCGGCCAGCTCCGCCATCGTGGCGTCGAGCGCGTCCGGCGCGACGTCCAGCAGCTCGTACGCGAGCGGGATGTGCGCGGCGCGCAGCGCGGCGTTCTGGAAGCGCGGGGAAAGCGAGTGCGCCACCGGGTGCCCGACGAGCACGAGGCGGCCCGGGAGCGGTTTCACTCCTCGCGTCCGCCCGCGCGGTGCTCGGCGACGATCCGGTCGATCGCGGCGCGCACGGCGCGGTCCAGCTCGTCGGCCGTGGTGCGGTACACGTCGAGCTCGGCGCCCATCGGATCGTTGACCGGCCGCGTGTTCTGCCCGTGCGAGGCGTACGCGGTGAGGAGGAATGCCTTGCCCTCGCCGCCCAGCGCCTCGATGCGCTCGAGATGGTGCGGGCCCATGGCGAGGATCAGGTCGGCCTGCGCCACCAGCTCGCGGTCGAGCTGGCGCGAGCGGTGCCCGTTGAGGTCGAGCCCGCGTTCGAGCCCCACGAGCAGCGCGCCGTCGGACGCCGAGGCGCCCTCCCAGGCGCTGGTCCCGGCGCTCGACGCCTCGAGATCGGTGAGCCCGCGCTCGATGGCGACCTTGCGTGCGATCGCCTCGGCGAGCGGACTGCGGCACGTGTTGCCCGTGCAGACGAAGAGCATCTGCACGGTCACGCGTCTCCGATGAGCGTCGGCACGCTCTCGCGCAGCACGCGGGCCGGAACGGCGCCCGGCCGGATCACCCGGGGATGTCGACCCATGCAGTCCACCACGGTTGAGGGGGGTGAGGGCGCGAGGCGCCCGCCGTCGAGCACGCGCAGCTCGCCGAGCGCGACGGCCTCGGTCCACTGCGCAAGAATCTCCCCCGCGGACGTGGCGGGGGGAACCCCCGGACGGTTGGCGCTGGTGGAGGTGATCGCGTCGCCGTGCGCCTGAATGAGACGCTGCGTGGCGGGATGGCTGGTCCACCGCACGGCGACGCCGCCCTCGGGACCGCGAAGCTGCGGGGGCACGCGGTTCTCCCCGCCGGGGAGCACGAGCGTGAGCGGCCCGGGCCAGTGGCGGGCGACGAGCTGCGAGGCGTAGCTCGGCAGGTGCAGGTCGAGGCGGCCGAGCGTCTCGGTGCC
The DNA here is from genome assembly GCA_046706905.1 of Gemmatimonadaceae bacterium. Classification (GTDB taxonomy): domain Bacteria; phylum Gemmatimonadota; class Gemmatimonadetes; order Gemmatimonadales; family Gemmatimonadaceae; genus JAGWRI01. Next base: position 2,110 of record JBJKPA010000363.1, on the reverse strand, counting down.
GTCCACCAGCAGCAGGAAGGGCTTGCCGGGCGGGCGGCGTTTGAGCTTCACAAGCGCCGCCACCGACTCGCGGTCGATCGCGCCGCCGAAGCCGTACACCGTTTCGGTGGGATAGGCGAGCACCTTGCGCCGCTCCATCTGATCCAGCGCCGGCTTGAGCGCGGCCTCGATCTCCTCAGGCGACCAGAAGGGGTAGCTGAGGGTGTCCGGTCTCATGACGGGAGCGCGAACAGGGCTTCGGCGCGCGCGAAGTCGGCCTCTTCGGTGATCTTCATGGCGCGTTCGTCGCCGCGCACGACGGATACCGGGTGGCCCAGGGCCTCGCACAGCGCCGCGTCGTCGGTGGCGGCGAGTTTGCGCGTGCGCGCCTCGCGGTGCACGTCCACGATCAACCGCCGCGGAAATCCCTGCGGCGTCTGGGCGCGCCAGAGCGACGCGCGGTCCACGGTGCGCACCACGCGGTGCCCGGCGTCGACCTCCTTGAGCGTGTCCACCACGGGAAGGGCGGCGATCGCCGGACCGCCCCGCTCCACCGCCTCGATCACGCGGTCGATGGTCGCCGGGTCCACGAACGGGCGCGCCGCGTCGTGCACGAGCACGATGTCGGCCTCGTCGGCCAGGTCGTCGATGCCGTTGGACACCGACTCGGTGCGCGTGCGCCCGCCGTTGGCGACGAGCAGCCGGTCCACGTCGCACTGGAAGATCCAGGGCGGCGGGTCGCCGGCGTAGCGCATGGGGAGGACGCACACCACGGCGATCACGCGGGGGTGCGCCATGAAGGTCTGCAGCGAGTGCAGGAGCATGGGCTTGCCGGCGATCCAGCGGAACTGCTTGAGTTCCGTGCCGCCCACGCGCGTGCCCTCGCCGGCGGCCACGATCACCACGCCCACGTTGCGCGGGCTCACGAGAACAACCGGGCGAAGAGGTCCTGGATCGTGCGCACGCCGACGGTCTCGACGCGCGCGTTGCGCCGCCGCGGCACGCCGCGCTCGGCCATGTACACGCGGGCGATCCCCTGGTTGGCGGCTTCGGCGATGCGCCGCTCGGCCTGCGACACGGGGCGCACCTCGCCGCCCAGTCCGATCTCGCCCAGGAAGAGCACGTCGGCCGGGAGCGGCACGTCGTGCACGCTGGAGGCCAGTGCGGCCGCCACCGCGAGATCGCCGGCCGGCTCCTGCAGGCGCATCCCGCCCACGACGTTCACGAACACGTCGAGCTGCGCGAAGGTGAGCCCGGCGCGCTTGTCGAGCACGGCGAGCAGCAGCGCCAGCCGCCGGTTGTCGAGTCCCGTGCTCACCCGCTGCGGCGTGCCGAACCCGGCGCGCGTGGCCAGCGCCTGGATCTCGATCAGCACGGGGCGCGTGCCTTCGAGCAGCGCGGTGACGGCGCTGCCCGAGGCGCCGGCGTTGCGGTCGCCCAGGAACAACTCCGACGGATTGGCCACCGGGAGCAGCCCCTCTTCCGTCATCCGGAAGACGCCGATTTCGTCCACGCTGCCGAAGCGATTCTTGGTGGCGCGGAGCACGCGGTGGTCGAGCGTCGCGTCGCCCTCGAAGTAGAGCACGGTGTCCACGATGTGCTCGAGCGTCTTGGGGCCGGCGATCCCCCCGCCCTTGGTCACATGGCCCACGACCATCACGGCGGTGCCGGTCTCCTTGGCGAAGCGCATGAGGCGGGCGGCGCATTCGCGCACCTGCCCCACGTTGCCGGGCGCGCCTTCGAGGTCGGCGGTGAACAGCGTCTGGATCGAATCCACGACGAGGAGCGCGGGCGATCGCTCCGTGGCCGTGGCGATCACGGTTTCCAGGTTGGTCTCGGCGAGGAGCGGCACCTCGGCGGCCGCTTCGCCCAGCCGGTCGGCGCGCAGCTTGACCTGCAGCGGCGACTCCTCGCCCGACGCGTAGAGCGTGGCGCGGCCGGCGGCCTCGAGGCGCGCGGCGACCTGCAGCAGCAGCGTGGACTTGCCGATCCCCGGCTCGCCGCCGACGAGGACCATCGAGCCGGGCACGAGCCCGCCGCCGAGGACGAAGTCGAACTCGTCGATGCCGGTGGGCCAGCGCTGGGCGGCGCCGCCGTGCACCTCGCGCAGACGCGGCGCGGCGGCCACGCT
>JBJKPA010000362.1:0-4058 GCA_046706905.1 Gemmatimonadaceae bacterium | reverse complement strand
ACCTGGGACTGGGTGGAGACCGACGGCGGCCGCGACCTCAAGCTCGAGATCCTGGCCCGCGACGGCGAGCGCTCGCCCACGGTGTCCGCGATCGTGTGCGACCATCCCGAGAGGGTCGTGCGGACGCTCAGCGAACAGCGCTACGTGATCGGCTCCGGCCACGGCGTACTGTCACGCACCAGCCTGCGCATCGGGCACATGGGCGACCACACCGTGGAAGGGCTCGAGGCCCTGCTCGACGAGATGGGGCGCGTGATCCGCTCGCGCCGCTAACCCGCCGGGCGCGCCACCCCCCCCCTGCGGCGCGCCTCGGCGATCCGCAGGTTCGACACCAGTTTGGCCAGCCGCTCCGCGGCGTGCGCCATGCTCGCCGCGGCGGCCGCGATCTGCTCGGTGCTCGCGCTCTGCTCCTGGCTCGCGGCCGCGACCTGCTGCATGGCCGCGGCGAACGCCTCGGTGCCGCGCGAGATCGCGTCGAGCCGCTCGGTCATGCCCGTGACCAGCTCGTTGGTGCTCGTGGCCGCGGCCTCGATGGACGCCGTCCACGTGTCCAGCTCGGCGACGTTCCCCTCGAGTTGTCCGAAGGACGCCGACGCCAGCTCCGTGGCGCGGCGCACGTCGCGCGCCGTGACCGACATGCGCTCCATGTTGACGCTGGTCTTCTCGACGCCGCTCAGCACGTCGGCCACCACCTGCTGCGTGCGCTCGGCCGCCTCGGTGGACATCGTGGAGAGCCGCCGCACCTCGGCGGCGACCACCGAGAACCCCTCGCCCTCGTCGCCCGCGCGGGCGGCCTCCATGGCCGCGTTGAGCGCCAGCAGCTTGGAGTGGCGGGCCAGCGAGTGCACCAGGGCGACGAAGGTCCGGATCTCCTGCGACGCCTCGACCAGCGCGCGGATCGCGCCGGTGGTCGCCTCGACGTCGCCGGTGAGGCTGGCCAGCGCCGCGCTGCCGGCGTCCATCCGGTCGCGGTTCTCGCGCGCCAGCTCGCGCAGCCGGGTGTTACGGGCCACGCCCTCGTGCGCGCCGGCGCTCATACGCGCGGCCACCGGGCCCAGCGTCTCCGCCGAGGAGGCCAGCGTCTGGATGGATTCGGCCATCTGGGTGGACTGACGGCTGAGGTCGCTCGCCGTCTGCGCGATCTGCGCCGCCGAGCCGGACATCTGCTCGGAGCTGGCCGTGATCTCGCCGGACATCGTGGCCGTGTCGCCGGCCGCGGTGTTGAGCGCGCGGGCCAGCCGCGCCAGCTCGCCGACCATCGAGGCCAGGGCGCGGCCCATGCGCTCGATCTCGTCGGTGGATCGTACGACGGGGACCTTCACCGTGAGGTCGCCGCCGGCCACCGCCTCGGCGACCGCGGCCAGCTCCATGGCCGGCCGCCGGATGCGGTCGTTGACCAGCCGGTCCACGCCGAACCCGACGCCGACCATGACCAGGAAGAGGATGCCCTCGATGCCGAACAGCCCGGTGCGCACCTCGCGGTAGGTCGCGTCGGCGTCGGCCACGGTTTCGTGGGCGAGCACGTCCCAGCGCCCCAGGTTCGCCGTGGCGACGGCGCCGCGCTCGGCTCCCTCCGAGCTCACGAACTCGACCACGCTGTCGCCGGCCGCGCCGGCCGCGGCGGCGAACGCCTGCACGTCGCCGCTCGAGGCGCCCCGCGAGGTGACCAGCGCGTGGCCCGCCGAGTCGGCCAGCTCCACGGAGACGTCGCCCACCGTCTCGGTGGAGAAGATGCCGCGGAGCAGGGTGCGGAGGGTGGAATCGGCCGCCAGGTCGGGGGTCTCCTCGGGCCGCGACGCGAGCACGACCTGGGTGAGGGCGGCATAGCGCTTGGCCGTGGAGACGAGACGGGCGTCAGCCTGGGCGCGGAGCGACGCGGCCACGCGCCGGTTGGCCAGGTAGCCGAGCGGGATGAGGATCAACGCCGCGGCCAGCGCCGACAGGGGCACGAGGCGCATGGACAGCGTGGCGCGCGGAAGGAAGGCGCGGGGCGCCTTGTCGGCGGATGAGGACGCTGCAGGAAGCGTGGGAGACATCGGGGCGGGTGGTGGGCGGAACGGTACCCCGCGCCGGGCACCGCCCGGAATCTGGCTTGTTTGCCCTCCGGCGCCAAGTAAATTGCGGAATCACCCGGCAAACGCCCTTTCGGCGGCGGTCCGCGCCCGCGCAACCGGACGCGAGACACCCCGCCCCCAACGCATGACAGACACGAAGCAGCCGCCCACGGCCGAGCTACCGGCCGCGTACGATCCTGGCGCCGTCGAACGGAAGTGGCAGGCCCGCTGGGACGAGCGGGGCACCAACCACACGGACCTCGCGGGCCAGGACCCGTACTACACGCTGATGATGTTCCCCTACCCGTCGGCCGAGGGGCTGCACGTGGGGAACCTGTTCGCGTTCACGGGCAACGACATCCACGGGCGCTACCAGCGGATGCGCGGGCACACGGTGTTCGAGCCCCTGGGCTACGACGCGTTCGGCATCCACTCCGAGAACTACGCGCTCAAGGTGGGGGTGCACCCGCTGGAGCTGATCCCGCGCAACATCGCCAACTTCCGGCGGCAGCTCCGCCGCTCGGGGCTGATGGTGGACTGGCGCTACGAGCTGTCCACGACCGACCCGCGGTACTACAAGTGGACGCAGTGGCTCTTCCTGCAGCTGTACAAGCGCGGGCTGGCGTACAAGAAGCAGGCCGCGGTGAACTGGTGCCCGTTCGACAAGACCGTGCTCGCCAACGAGCAGGTGATCAACGGGCGCTGCGAGCGGTGCGGGAACCTGGTGGAGCAGCGGTTCCTGGAGCAGTGGTTCTTCCGCATCACCGATTACGCCGGCCGGCTGCTGGACAATCTCGACACGCTGGACTGGTCGGAGACCACGAAGACGGCGCAGCGGAACTGGATCGGCCGCTCCGACGGCGCCGAGGTGGCGTTCCGCGTGCAGGATCTGATGGAATTCGCGGGGAGCGCCACGGTGAGCCGCGGGGGGCTGTCGGGCGAGGTGATCTCGACGCCGGTGGACATCCGCGTGTTCACGACGCGGGCGGACACGATCTTCGGCGCGACGTTCCTCGTCGTGGCGCCCGAGCATCCGCTGGTGGACCAGCTCACGACCGACGAGCAGCGCGAGGAGGTGGAGGAGTACCGCGCGGCGGCGGCCCGGCAGGACATCGTGACGCGCAAGGTGAACAAGGACAAGACGGGCGTGTTCACGGGCGGGTACGCGATCAACCCGGCCACCGGCCAGCCGATCCAGATCTGGATCGCCGACTACGTGCTCATGGAGTACGGCACGGGCGCGATCATGGCCGTACCCGGGCACGACGAGCGCGACCACGAGTTCGCGCGCAAGTTCGGGCTGCCGATCGTGCGCGTGGTGGGGAAGGACGCGCACGACGTCGCGGCGCCGATGGACGCCGCGTACACCGACGACGAACAGGGCGTGATCGTGAACTCGCGCCAGTTCAACGGGCTGAGCGTGGACGAGGCCAAGCGCGCGATCGTGGGCTGGCTGGCCGACCACGGCGCGGCGCGGGCCGTGGTGAACTACCGGCTGCACGACTGGTGCATCTCGCGCCAGCGGTACTGGGGCCCGCCGATCCCGATCGTCTACTGCGACGGGTGCGGCGCCGTGCCGGTGCCGGAGCAGGATCTGCCGGTGGCGCTGCCGCCGCTCGAGGACTTCCGTCCCGACGACTCCGGTGTGTCGCCGCTGGCGCGCGACGAGGCGTGGTACCGCGTGAGCTGCCCGCAGTGCGGCAAGCCGGCGCGCCGCGAGACCGACGTGTCGGACACGTTCCTGGACAGCGCGTGGTACTTCCTGCGCTATCCGAGCGCCGACCGCGACGACGTCCCGTTCGACGCGGCGATCACGAAGCGCTGGCTGCCGGTGAATTCGTACATCGGCGGCAACGAGCACGCGGTGCTGCACCTGCTCTATTCGCGGTTCATCACGATGGTGCTGCACGACGCGGGGCTGCTGGACTTCGAGGAGCCGTTCACGCGGTTCCGCGCCCACGGCACGATCATCCGCGAAGGCGCCAAGATGTCGAAGAGCCGCGG
>JBJKPA010000361.1:0-5589 GCA_046706905.1 Gemmatimonadaceae bacterium | reverse complement strand
GGGCCGGCGCGGCGATCGTCGCGCTGGGCCTCGTCGCCTGGGGAGCGACGGCCACGCTGCGCGTGCTCGTCACGCTCGACGGCGCGGCGTGGGGACACATCCTGGTCGCCGCGTCGGCCACGCTGGCCCGCACGATCGTCGCCCTCGCCATCGGCGCCGCCTGGACGATCCCGCTCGGCGTGCGCATCGGGCTCGACCCCGTCTGGTCGCGCCGGCTGCAGCCGGTGGTGCAGATCGCGGCGTCGATTCCCGCCACCGCGCTCTTTCCCGTGCTGCTGCTCGCGCTGCTCTCGCTGCCCAGCGGCCTCAACATCGCCGCCGTGGCGTTGATGCTGCTCGGCACGCAGTGGTACGTGCTGTTCAACGTCATCGCCGGGGCGATGTCCATTCCGTCGGACCTCAAGGAGGTCGCCACGACGTATCGCGTGACCGGATGGCGCCGGTGGAAGACGCTGATCCTTCCCGCGATCTTTCCCTACGTGGTGACCGGCATGATCACGGCCACCGGGGGCGCGTGGAACGCCAGCATCGTGGCCGAGTACGTCACCTTCGGCGGCCAGAGGCGCGCCACCGTGGGGCTGGGGGCCGTGATCGCGTCGGCCGCCGACCACCGGCAGTTCGCGATGCTCCTCGCCGCGACGTTCGTCATGGCGGCGATCGTCATCACCATCAACCGGCTCGTCTGGCGGCGGCTCTACGCGCTGGCCGAGTCCCGCTACCGCCTGGCCTGACGCGCATGGCTTCCGCACCGACCACCGCCGCACCGGCCGCGCCCGCGCTGCTCGCCGCGCGGGACGTGAGCAAGTTCTACGGCAACGACCGCGCGCCGGCGCTCGAGCACGTGAGCCTGGACCTCCGGGCCGGCGAGTTCGTGGCCCTCCTCGGCCCGTCGGGGTCGGGGAAATCCACGCTGCTCCGCATCCTCGCCGGGCTCATCGAGGCGTCCGAGGGGGAGCTGCTCGTGCACGGCGCGCCGTGGAGCGGTCCCAATCCGCAGGTGGCGATCGTGTTCCAGAGCTTCGCGCTCTTTCCGTGGCTCACCGTGCTGCAGAACGTCGAGCTGGGGCTGCTCGCCGTGGACCTCTCGCCCGACGACCGGCGCGCCCGCGCGATCAAGGCCATCGATCTCATCGGACTGGACGGATTCGAGGAGGCCTTTCCCAAGGAGCTCTCGGGCGGGATGAAGCAGCGCGTGGGATTCGCGCGGGCGCTCGTCGTGCAGCCCGAGGTGCTGTTCCTGGACGAGCCCTTCTCGGCGCTCGACGTACTGACGGCGGAGCACCTGCGGACCGAGCTGAAGGAGCTGTGGATGGACCGCTCGCTCCCCACCAAGTCGGTGCTGATGGTGACGCACAACATCGAGGAGGCGGTCACCCTCGCCGACCGGATCGTGGTGTTCGGCGCCAACCCGGGTCACATCCGGGTCGAGCTGCCCGGCGTGACCCCCGAGCAGCGGAAGGCGCGCGGGGCGGCGCAGACGCGGCTCGTCGAATCCATCTACCGGATCATGACCAATCCGGACGAGGATCCGTCGACCTTCCTCGAGCGGCCCAAGCGCAAGCCGGCGCGGCGGCGCACGAAGCCCCGGTACCCGGCGCTGCCCGACATCGGCCTCGACGATCTGGCCGGGTTCGTGCAGTTCGTGTCGAGCATCGGCGGACGCTCGGACCTGCACGAGCTGTCGCGCGACCTGCAGATGCGGAACGACGATCTGCTGGCGCTGGTCGAGGCGGCCGATCTGCTCCGGTTCGCCGAGGTCGTCGAGCGGACGCTCCACCTCACCCCGTTGGGCGAGCAGTTCTCGGACGCCGATCTGGACGCCGAGAAGGCGATGCTGCGCGCCTCGGTGCTGGAGCACGCTCCGATCATGCGGCACGTGGTGCAGACCCTGTCGGACGCGCCGTCGCACACGCGGGAGGCCGAGGAGCTGCAGCTGGAGCTGCAGGGGGCATTCGGCGCCGAAGAGGCCCGGCGGCAGTTCGAGACAGTGGTCGACTGGGGGCGGTATACGGAGCTGTTCAGCTACGACACGGCGGATGGGGAGTTGCGGCTGGATGAGGAGCACGGGGCGGTCTGAAACGGCGTGAAACGGCGGCCGCTCCCCGCCGCCGCCCCAACCGAAGGCAGAGAGCCGTGAGCTGACAGCCATCAGCCGCCGGCAACTGCGACGGGACCCCACTCTACACGTCGTGGATGAGTAGAGTGGGGTCCCGTGTGCACGTGTTGCCGACAGCCGACGGCTGACAGCCACCGGCCCTGAGCCTTCCGTGCCGTTAGAAGATGTGGATACTGATATACCGCCCCGGATGCTTCTTGATATCCGTGAGCAGCGAATCCATGCTCGCCGCGGTGTTCTTCAGATTCCGGTAGAGCAGCGTATCCGTCAGCAGCTTGCCGGCCGTGCCCTGGCCCTCCCGGAGCCGGGCCAGGATCTCGTTGAGCTGCGTCGCCCCGGTATCGAGCTTGGCGGCCGCCCGCGACATGTTGTCGCTCGTGTTGCGCAGCCCGTGCACCGTGGAGTCCACCGCCGCCGTATCCACCGCCTGTGCGACCTGCCGGAACGCGGCCAGCGTCTCGGTCACGTGCTGATTCTGCTCGGCGGCGATCTGCTGGAACTGCGTGGCCAGCGCCGCCGTCGAGGCGATCGCCTTGCGCAGGTCGCGCAGCCCGCCGGCATCCACCACCTCGACCTGCATGGCGTGCGTGATCTGGCTCAGGGCCCGGCTGATCGAGTCGGCGTGCGACATGATCTCGGCCACCCCCGGCTCCGGCGGGCCCGCCGGCACCGTGTCCCCATCGGCGAACACCTCGGTGAGGCTCCCCCCCAGCTTGGGCGTCAGCGCCACGGCCACGTCCCCGAAGAACCCCACCGCGCGCACCGTCGCCTTGGCCGTCCTCGGCACGTGGTACTGCTTGTTGATGCTCATCGTGACGTTCAGGAACCCGTCGGGGCGCAGCTCCACGTCGGCCACGTAGCCGATGTTGACTCCGGCCAGCAGCACCGGTTGTCCCTGCTTGAGGTTCTGCCCCCAGGCGAACCGCGTGTACAGCGGATAGCCCGAGGACAGCCCGCCGCGGGCGAGCCAGAGCACCCCGACCAGCAGCACGACCACCGCCACGCTGATGAGGATGCCGACCGAGACTTCGTCGCGTCGTTTCATGATTGCAGATAGGGGGCGAGCAGGAACGCCGTCAACGCATCGAGCACCAGGATCGCCACGGACGTGATGACCACCGCCGTGGCCGTGGACCGGCCCACACCCTCGGCGCCGGCCTCTGCAATGTAGCCCTCATACGAGGAGAAGAAGGAGATCGCCCCGCCGAACATCGTCGCCTTGAGCAGGCTGTACACCACCTGGAAGGTCCCGAACCCCAGCCGAAGCCCGTCCTTGAAGTCGCTCGGGCTGATGCCGGTGGCGTAGACGCCCATCAGGTAGCCGCTGCCGATCCCCACCGCGTTGGCGAACACCGTCAGCACCGGCAGCATGATGATCGCGGCGAGCAGCCGGGGCAATATCAGGAACGCGATCGGGTCGTAGGCCAGCGTCTCCAGCGCGTCGATCTGCTCGGTGACCCGCATCGTCCCGATCTCGGCCGTCATGCGCGCGCCCACCCGGCCGGCCAGCACGAGGCCGGTGAGCAGCGGTCCCAGCTCGAGGATCACCATCTGCCGCGTGGCCAGTCCGACCAGCGACATCTGCACGCCCGGGAACATCTGGTAGCGCGTCTGCAGCGCGATCACGCTGCCGATGAACGCGGCGACGATGACCGCCAGCGGAAAGGAGTCGACGCCGATCACCTTCATCTGGCGCAGCGTCTCGGGGCCGTAGGTCGCCGGCTCCGAGAAGGCGCGCCCGATGTCCCGCACGAAGTAGCTCCACGCGCCCACCCGCTCGAAGACGCCGAGCACGCCCCGCGAGATCCGCCGGAAGAAGCGGATGCCGGAACGCTGCACGACCGGATAGGTCTCGGTGGGGCGGGGGTGGGGGTGGTGTGGGAAGTGGGTCACGGGGTCAGGTGCGGACGCGGGCCAGCAGCAGGAGGCCGAGCGCGGCGAACGTGGCATTCGGGATCCAGGCGGCGATGTCCGGGGTCATGATCCCGGCCCCCCCGATCGCCTTGGTCACCTGCACGGCCATCAGAAACGTAACCGTGGTGGCGAGCGAAATGGCGATCCCGTAGGCCGCGCCCCCCCGCTGGTTGCTGGTCGCGAGCGGCGCGCCGAACAGCGCGATGATGAAGCAGGTCACCGGGATGGCGATCTTGAGCGCCCGCTCCACCTTCCACTCGTTCACGTCGGCCCCCGAGCGCTCCATCGCCTGGATGAACCGGGACAGCTCCGCGTAGCGCATCTCGTCGGGCAGGTGCGCCCGCGTCATCATGTCGTTGGGCGCCTCGTGGAACTGGTTGTCGCGGGCCTTGTTGAAGGAGAGCGTCAGCCCGGGCTCCGAGTCGGTCACCAGGTGCATCACGCCACGGCCCAGGTCCCAGTAGCCGTGCTCGTACTGCGCGCGGTCCACGGCGATCAGGTACGTCGGGTAGTCCGGGCCCTTCCCGCGGCGCTCGATCTGCAGCGAGATCGCGATGCCCCCGCGCCGGTTGAGCGACGCCATCTTGTAGACCCGCCCCAGATCGCCGGCGAACGCGAAGTTGTAGCGCACGTTCTGCGACTGGAACTTGTTCCCCTCGATGAGCTGATTGTGCGCCCGGTTGGCCGCCGGCATCAGCTCCGAGATCACGAGGTCCATGCCGGTGGCGATCGCCGCCCCGATCAGGATCGGCACGATGAACCGGTAGAAGCTCGTGCCCGACGCCTTGGCCGCCGTGATCTCCGAGTGCCGCGTGAAGCCCGACACCGAGAACACGGTCGCGAACAGCACCGCCGCCGGCAGCACCATGAACATCGACTGCGGAATCCAGTACAGGTAGCTGAGCGCGATCTTGGCCGGCGTCAGGTCCTGGGCGAGGTACGAGTCGAGGTGGTCCGTGAGATCGATGACGATCGTGATCAGCGGAAAGCCGAGCGCCGTGATCACGAAGATCTTCCAGAACTCGGCGAACACGTAGCGGTCGAGGGGCTTGATCGGATTGCGCATCAGGCCGCCCCGCGCGTCTTGAGCCCGAGGATGCGGCGCGCGCGATCGGCCACGATGCCGCGCAGCTCGCCCCAGTCGCCGCCCCGCAGCGCGCCCGCCACCCGGTTCATCCGCGCCGCCATCACGCCGCCCACCACGAGCAGCACGATGTTAGCGCCCCACATCGCCCAGAAGGGCGAGATGAACTGGTCGTCGGCCAGCGTCTCGCCGCCGATCAGCCCCACGTAGTACAGCGCGAACACCACGAAGCTCACCCCCAGCACCAGCCCCACGCCCCCGCGCGGGAAGCGCAGCGCGATCGGGGGGCCGAGCAGCACGAAGATGATGCACGCCGCGGCCAGCGAGAACTACTTCTGGATCTCGATGTCGAACCGGATCCGCTCGTAGCGCGCCGCGCGCTCGCGGGTGATCGCCTCGTTCTGCTGGCTCTGCAGCCGGATCCGGTCGCCCGCCAGCTGCGTCGCGTTGAGCTGCGCCGGCTGCTGCCCGGAAA
>JBJKPA010000360.1:0-2597 GCA_046706905.1 Gemmatimonadaceae bacterium | reverse complement strand
GCGACGCGCGGCGTGAGGATCCAGTCGAAGTCCTTGCTCCCGCTGATCCGCCGGCCGCTCGTGTCCACCTGCACGCGGGAGTCGGCGGCGACGACGGTGGCCCACGCCACGGCGAGCCGCGGGCGCGGGAGCAGCTTCACGTTGCCGGTGCCGGTGACGCGCACCGTGAGGGTGAGCGGGTCGCCCACCCGCACGGCCGCCGACTGCAGCCGCGCGGTGAGGCGAAACTCGCCCACGGCGCCGTCGAAGCCGGCCGGACGGCCCGTCGCCGGCGGATCCACGGCGACGATCACCGCGCTGTCGGTCTGCACGTCGTGCGACTCTTCGCGGCTGAAGAAGCTCGCGCTCACCGGCAGCGCGTAGGTGAGCTGCGCCGGCGGAATCACGATGCGTCCGGCCTGCAGCGGAAACAGGGCCCGGCGGTAGACGAGCGCGTCGAAGCAGCGCGAGCCGGAGAGCGAGCGCTGCTCGGTGTTCCCGGCCGCGACGTCGTAGGCGAGCACCGACTGCATGTCGGGGGGATAGAACGTCGGATTCTGCCGCAGCCGGTCGCGCATCGCGGTATTGAGGAACACGGCCACGGTGTAGTCGGCCTGCTGGCCGACGTAGACCGTTTCCGGCGCCGCCACGCGCCGGCCGATCTGGTTGCCGGTGTCGATCCGGGCCCGGGTGATGATCGCCGGGTCGGCGTCGCCCGGACTCGCCGTGACGACCACCGTGAGGGGGCGGCTGTACACGACGGCGCCGCCGAGCCGCGCCTCGAAGGCGGGGATGGTGTAGCGGCCGGGCGCGTCGGCAACGAGCACGTACCGGTACTCGACCATCGTGGACGGGACGGCGCGCGAGTCGCGCGCCACCCGCGGCATGGTGGACGAGCGCATGACGTCGAACGGCGCGAACGACGGGGCGACGAGCGTGGGCAGCACGGTGCCCGGCGCCGAGACGGCCACGGAGAGGTCGAGCGGCTCACAGGCGCCGACGGTGTCGGCCGCGTGGGCCACGATGGCGAGTTGGGCGACGAGCAGGGCGCCGAGCACGGCTACCAGTCCTTCCCGCCGGGGGGCACGACCTGCTGCCGCTTGCGGAGTTGCTGCGCCTGCACGTCGCGCTCTTCGCGCGCGGCGCTGGCCAGGAGCTGCTCGGCCTGGTTGAGGCCCAGCCCGCCGGCCGGGGTCGGCGCCTGCGACCGCGGCGCCGGCGACGGACTCGAGTTGTTGCTGTTCCCGCCTCCGCCGCCGCCCCCGCCCCGTTCCTTGCGCTCGTGCAGCGCCAGCTCGTAGTTCCACTTGGCGTCGAGGTTCGACGGCCGCATGATGAGCGCTTTCTTATAGTCGGCGAGCGCGGCGTCCAGCTCGTCGCCGCCCCCGGTCGGGGCGGCGAGCCCGCGCTTCAGGTGGGCGAGCCCCCGGTTGAACAGCGCGCGGAAGCGCAGCTCGGCGTCGGGCAGGTCCACCACGCGGTCGAAGGCGTCGGACGCCTGCTGCAGCGAATCCACGGCGAGGAACGCCGTGCCGAAATCGTAGATCGTGCGCGGCCGCTGGTCGCCGTGCTCGATGGCGCTCCGGTACAGGGCCACCGCCTGCGCGTACTGGCCCGCCTCGTACGCCTGGCCGGCGTCGTGCGACTGGCTGGCGCCGGCGCACCCGGAGAGGAAGGCCACGAGCAGCACCGCCGCGGCGCCGGCCGCCTGGAGCAGCGTCTCGCGGCGCACGGCGAGCCGGCGATCGGCCAGGAAGGCGTCGAGCAGGAGCAGCAGGACGGCCGGGAAGAGGAAGAGCTGGAAGCGCGGCGTGCGCCCCTCTCCGACGTCGGCGGCGTGCTCGACGGTGCGCAGGTTGGCGAGCGCCTGCCGGATGCGGGCCGCCTTGTCGGTCGCTTCGGCCGGAATGAACGTGCCGTGGGCGGCGCGCGCCGCCGCCTCGAGCGTCTCCGGCGTGTAGTGCGTGACCACGATCTGCCCGTTCTGATCGCGCTTGAACGTCGTCGAGCCGTCGGGCGCCTTGATCGGGATCGTCGAGCCCTTCGTGGTGCCGAAGCCGACGGTGACCAGGCTGATCCCCTTCTCGCCGGCGCGGCGCGCTTCGGCCGTGATGTCCGAGAGGGGCTCGAACGCCTCGCCGTCGCTCATCACGACGAGCGCGCGGTCGGCGCCGCCGTTGTCGAGCGAGAGCAGGTCGGTGCCCTGGCGAATGGCGCTCGAGATCGACGTGCCCGCCTCGCCGACGATCGAGGGATCGAGGTTGTCGAGGAAGAGGTCGAGCGCGCTCTCGTCCACGGTGAGCGGCGAGAGCACGTACGCGCGCCCGGCGAACACGATGAGCCCGATGCGGTCGCCCGGCGAGAGCGCGCGGAGCCGACGCACTTCCTGCTTCATCTGCTCCAGCCGGCTCGGCTTGACGTCGTTGGCTTCCATCGAGAGCGACGCGTCCAGCGCGAGCACCATGTCGAAGCCCCGGCGCTGCTGCACCGTCTGCTCGGTACCCCAGCGCGGGCCGGCGAGCGCGATGCCGATCAGCGCGCACGCCCCCGCCAGCCGCGCCGTGCGCCAGCCCGTGGCGTGCTCCCCGGCTAGCGGCATGAGCCGCGAGACCACCGGC
>JBJKPA010000359.1:0-6024 GCA_046706905.1 Gemmatimonadaceae bacterium | reverse complement strand
CGCCCAGACTTCGACCGCGGCCGCCGCCGCGCCCACGGCCGGCACGACGCCGGCCGCCGCTCCCGCCGCCGCCCCGGCTCCCCCGCAGGAGATGGGGGGCGAGGCCAGCCTCAAGGTCCCCGACCTGTCGACGGCCACCTTCCTCGGACTCCCCGGACACCGGCTGCTCCTCTGGGGGCTCATCATCTGCGCCTTCGGCTTCGCGTTCGGCCTCACGATCTTCGCGCAGCTCAAGCGGCTGCCGGTGCACGAGGCGATGCGCGAGATGTCGGAGCTGATCTACGAGACCTGCAAGACCTACCTGATCACGCAGGGCAAGTTCCTGCTGATCCTCGAGATCTTCATCGGGCTCGTGATCCTGCTCTACTTCGGCGTGCTGCAGCACATGGAGGCGCTGCGGGTCATCATCATCCTGGCGTTCAGCGTGCTGGGCATCGCGGGCAGCTACAGCGTGGCCTGGTTCGGCATCCGGGTGAACACGTTCGCCAACTCGCGGACGGCCTTCGCCTCGCTCAAGGGCAAGCCGTACGACTGCTACGCGATTCCGCTGCGGGCGGGCATGAGCATCGGCATGCTCCTCATCAGCGTCGAGCTGACGATGATGATGATCATCCTGCTGTTCGTCCCGGGTGACTACGCGGGGCCGTGCTTCATCGGATTCGCGATCGGCGAGTCGCTGGGCGCCGCGGCGCTCCGCATCGCCGGCGGCATCTTCACCAAGATCGCCGACATCGGGTCCGACCTGATGAAGATCGTCTTCAACATCAAGGAAGACGACGCCCGAAACCCCGGCGTGATCGCCGATTGCACGGGCGACAACGCCGGTGACTCGGTGGGCCCCAGCGCCGACGGCTTCGAGACCTACGGCGTGACCGGCGTTGCGCTGATCACCTTCATCCTGCTCGCTGTCAAGGATCCGACGGTCAAGGTCCAGCTCCTCGTCTGGATCTTCGTGATGCGCCTCGTGATGCTCATCGCCAGCGCCGTCTCCTACTGGGTCAACGAGGCGTTCGCCAAGGCGCGGTACCAGCACTCCGACACCATGAACTACGAGGCGCCGCTGACCTCGCTGGTCTGGCTGACGTCGTTCATCTCGGTGGGCCTCACCTTCCTCTCGTCGTACCTCGTGATCCCCGAGCTGAGCGGCAACACGTCGTACTGGTGGAAGCTCTCGGCCGTCATCACCTGCGGCACGCTGGCCGGCGCGATCATCCCCGAGTTCGTCAAGGTGTTCACGTCGGTGGATTCGCGGCACACCGAGGAGATCGTGGAGTCGTCCAAGCAGGGCGGCGCGTCGCTCAACATCCTGTCGGGCCTCGTGGCCGGCGACTTCAGCGCCTACTGGCTGGGCGGCACGATGGTCGTGCTCATGGGCCTCGGCTACCTGGTGAGCCAGCACGGGTTCGACATGATCATGCTGGCGCCGGCCGTGTTCGCCTTCGGCCTCGTGGCGTTCGGCTTCCTGGGCATGGGCCCGGTCACGATCGCCGTGGACTCCTACGGTCCGGTGACCGACAACGCGCAGTCCATCTTCGAGCTGTCCACCATCGAGCAGATCCCGAACATCGAGGCCGAGCTCAAGAGCAAGTACGGATTCGACGTGGACTTCGAGCGCGCCAAGCACCTGCTGGAGGAGAACGACGGCGCCGGCAACACCTTCAAGGCGACCGCCAAGCCGGTGCTCATCGGCACCGCGGTCGTCGGGGCCACGACGATGATCTTCTCGATCATCGTGGCGCTCACCGACGGGCTCACGCAGAACCTCAGCAAGCTGTCCATGCTGCACCCGCCCTTCCTGCTCGGCCTGATCACCGGCGGCGCGATGATCTACTGGTTCACCGGCGCCAGCACGCAGGCCGTGACCACCGGCGCCTACCGGGCCGTCGAGTTCATCAAGGCCAACATCAGGCTCGAGGGCGTGACCAAGGCCTCGGTGGAGGATTCGAAGAAGGTCGTGGAGATCTGCACCAAGTACGCGCAGAAGGGGATGTGGAACATCTTCCTCGCGGTGTTCTTCGCCACGCTCGCCTTCGCGTTCCTCGAGCCGTACTTCTTCATCGGCTACCTGATCTCGATCGCGCTGTTCGGGCTCTACCAGGCCATCTTCATGGCCAACGCCGGCGGCGCCTGGGACAACGCCAAGAAGATCGTCGAGGTGACGCTCAAGCAGAAAGGCACCGAGCTGCACGCCGCGACGGTCGTCGGCGACACGGTCGGCGATCCGTTCAAGGACACCTCGTCGGTGGCCCTCAACCCGATCATCAAGTTCACGACCCTGTTCGGGCTGCTCGCCGTCGAGCTGGCCGTCTCGATGACGGCGGAGCAGGGCCCCATGACCACCCGCATCATCGCGGCCGCGTTCTTCGTGGTCTCGGTGATCTTCGTGTGGCGTTCCTTCTACAAGATGCGCATCGAGGTGGAGGCGGCCGCCTGACGGCCGCCCTCCCCCGGTGCCGGAGGGCAGCCCCGGCATGAAGGGCATTCTCGCGAGGAAGTCGGTCGCCGATTTCGAGGCCGACATCGCCGAGCGTGGCGGGCTCAAGCGCTCGCTCGGCAAGTGGCATCTGACGGCGCTCGGCGTCGGCGCGACGATCGGCGCCGGCATCTTCGCGACCACCGGCACGGCCATCGTGGGCGACGCACTGCGCCCCGGGGCCGGGCCGGCGATCATCTTCTCGTTCCTCCTCACGGCGGTGGCCTGCGGGTTCGCCGCCCTGTGCTATGCCGAGTTCGCCGCCATGGTGCCGGTGGCCGGCTCGGCGTACACCTACGCCTACGCGGCGCTCGGCGAGTTCGTCGCCTGGATCATCGGGTGGGATCTCATCATCGAGTACGCGGTGGGCAATATCGGGGTGGCGATCGCGTGGGCGGGGTACTTCCGCGACGTGCTCGGCTACTTCGGCCTCAACATCCCGGCCTGGCTCGCCACCGACTACCGGTCGGCCCACGCCGCGTTCGAGCAGCTCGCCGCGTCGCCGGCATCGGGCGATGCCACGATGCATTACCTGGCCTCCGCGTGGAGCGGCGCCCCGCACATCTTCGGCGTCCCGCTCATCATCAACCTGCCGGCGGTCGCCGTCGTGGCCCTGATCACGGTGATCCTCGTGATCGGCATCAAGGAGTCGGCCGATACGAACAACGCGATGGTGCTGCTCAAGGTCGGCATCATCCTGTTCTTCATCGCCGTCGGCGTGTTCCTCATCCATCCGCACAACTGGACCAACCCGGCCACCGGCGGGTTCTTCCCGAACGGTTTCTCGGGCATCGGGGCGGGCGCGGCGATCATCTTCTTCAGCTACATCGGGTTCGACGCCGTCTCCACGGCCGCCGAGGAGACCCGCGATCCACCGAAGGACATGCCCTTCGGGATCATCATGAGCCTCGTCATCTGCACGGTGCTCTACATCGCGATCTCGATCGTGATGACCGGCATGGCGCCGTGGCAGAAGCTGGGTACGGCCGATCCGATCGCCACGGCGCTGCAGTACGCGCAGGGCCCCAAGGCGCTGATCCACGCGTCGGGATTCATCGTGTCGCTGGGCGCGGTCATCGCCATGGGCAGCGTGCTGCTGGTGTTCCAGCTCGGCCAGCCGCGCATCTTCTTCTCCATGTCGCGTGACGGGCTGTTGCCGCCCGGGCTCGCCAAGGTGCATCCGCGGTTCAAGACGCCGTACGTGGGCACGATCCTCACCGGCATCTTCGTGGCGTTCTTCTCGGCGTTCGCCAACATCGCCGAGGTGGTGGACCTCACGAACATCGGCACGTTGTTCGCGTTCGTGCTCGTGTCGGCCGGGGTGATCTTCCTGCGCCGCATCGAACCCGACCGGGTGCGGCCCTTCCGCGTCCCCTGGGTGCCGGTGACGCCGATGATCTCGATCCTCGCCTGCTTCTACCTGATGTACAAGCTGCCGGGGATCACGTGGATCCGGTTTGCCGTCTGGCTGGTCATCGGGCTCGTGCTGTACTTCACGTACGGCTCCAAGCATTCGGTGCTCCGGCGTCAGCTCGCGGCGGCGGAGAAGAACGCGTGACCGCACCCGGGGAGGCCCCCGCGCGGCGGCGCGGCTTCCTGCGCCGCATCAGTCTTTCGCAGTGGATCCTCATCTCCATGGTCGTGGGGATCCTGCTCGGGTGGGCCTTCCCGGAGAGCGCGCGCGCCGCGCACGGCGGATGGGCGGCCACGGACCTCAAGATCTGGGCCACGCTCTTCCTGCGCATGATCAAGTCGCTCATCGTGCCGCTCATCTTCGGCACGCTGGTCGTCGGCATCGCGGGACACGGCGACGACATGAAGCGCGTGGGCAAGCTCGCGCTGCGTGCGATCATCTACTTCGAGGTCGTGACCACGCTGGCCCTGGCGGTCGGGCTGTTCGTGGTGAACGTCGTGAAGCCCGGCGTGGGCGTGCAGCTCGGCGAGGCGTCGGCCGCCCAGGCCAGCGGGCTGGCCGGCACGCACGCCACGTTGAGCACCGTGCTCACGCACACCGTGCCGCAGAGCTTCTTCGAGGCCGGCGCCAACAACGAAGTGCTGCAGATCGTGTTCTTCGCCATCATCTTCGCCGTGGCGCTCTCGCAGGTGCCCGACAGCCGCGGCAAGACCACGATCCTCGCGTTCTGCGAGGGGGTGTCGCAGGTGATGTTCAAGTTCACGGGGATCGTGATGTGGTTCGCCCCGATCGGCATCGGGGCGGCGATCGCGGTCACCGTGGGCACGAGCGGCATGGAAGTCCTGCGCAAACTCGCCGTGCTCGTGCTCTCGCTGTACGGCTCGCTCGTCGTGTTCGCGCTGGCCGTGCTGCTGCCGGTGGCCTACGGCTTCAAGGTGCCCATCCGGCGGTTCATCGCGGCGATCAAGGAACCGTGGCTCATCGCGTTCACCACGGCGTCGTCCGAGGCGGCGCTGCCGCTGGCCATGGAGCGGATGGAGGAGATGGGGGTGCCGCGGCGCATCGTCGCGTTCGTGATCCCCACGGGGTATTCGTTCAACCTCGACGGGACCACGCTCTATCTCGCGCTGGCCTCGGTGTTCGTGGCCCAGGCGGCGGGCCTGCACATGTCCATCGGCTCGCAGCTGGTGATGATGCTGACGCTGATGCTCACCAGCAAGGGCGTGGCCGGCGTGCCGCGCGCGGCGCTGGTGATCCTCTCCGGCGCCCTCACGCAGTTCAACCTGCCGCTCGAGGGCGTGGCCATCCTGCTCGGCGTGGACGCGTTCATGGACATGGCGCGCACGTCCATCAACGTGCTCGGCAACTGCCTCGCCTCGGCCGTCATGGCCCGCATCGAAGGCGAGCTGCCGGCGGCCGGGCATCAAGAAGCAAGCGTCTGAACGGCAGACGATTCGGACGATCCGGGCAAGACCGACGAAAGCTAGGGGGCTTCAAGGCGAGACTCGGCCGCCCAGCACGCCGAGTCTTCCCCTGAAGCCCCCCTGGTCATGCAGTTGTAGTTGCCGTACCCGTCTCATCCGGCAGTTGTCCGGATTATCTGCGGTTCCCAGCGTTCTTGATGCCTGCCGGCCGGTACGTCAGACGGCGTTCCCCAGGAAGTGCAGCGCGCCGCGCACCGCGCCGCGCACCGGCACGATCTCCTCGTGGCTCACCTGCGCCCCGGGCACCGCGCTCTTGAGGCGGTGGGCCAGCCGCTTGCGCAGCGGCATCCGCGCGCCGAGCAGCCCGCCGCTCAGCGCGATCGGGACCGCCGCGCGCTCGTCGGTGAACAGCTGCCGGGCCAACGCCCGCGCGTGGAGCGCCAGCTCCTCCGTGGCCAGGTCGAGCAGCGAGTTGGCGCGCGGATCGCCGGCGTCGGCCACCTGGAACACCACGGGGGCCAGCGTGGCGAGCTTCGCCGGCGTCGCGTCGGCTGCCCAGGCGATGAGGTCCGTGACCTCGTTGCACTCGGCGGCCGTGAGCACCGCGCCGGTGAGCGCCGTCTCGGGCTCCCGGCCGTCCGTCGCCGCGGCCACGATCGACAGCGCGCGGCGTCCGATCCACGCCCCGCCGCCCTCGTCGCCCACGTCGGGGC
>JBJKPA010000358.1:0-3586 GCA_046706905.1 Gemmatimonadaceae bacterium | reverse complement strand
GCCCTGCACCGAGGCGAAGGACCGCACCCCCGAGTCGCCGCGCACCAGCTCCTGCATGATGAGCCCGTAGGCCCCGTTGTTCAGGCCGGCGGAGCCGTACTCCTCGGGGAGCTTGGCGCCGAACTCGCCCAGCTCGCCCATCTCGGGCACCAGCTCCAGCGGGAAGTGGCCTTCGATGTAGTGCTGCCCGATGATCGGGAGCACGCGTTCGTCCACGAATTGGCGCACGCTGTCGCGCACGGCGCGCTCCTCTTCGGAGAGCGCGCTGTCGATGTCGAAGAAGTCGGTGGTCATGGGGGGGAATTTAGTGGGCGGCCCGGGCCGGGCCGCGGAGGGCGGCGGCCAGCGCGGCCCCGCTCCAGGCCAGCGCCAGGGGGAAGACGCATTCGGCGGTCCACAGCATCCAGGGGCGAATCTGCATCGCCGCCGAGAGGCGGATCCCCCACGGCACGATCCGCACGCCGAAGAGCTGCGGCACGAAGAGCAGCAGCACCCAGGCGAGGAGCGCCGCCACCGCGGCCCGCGCGGCCACGCGCGGGGCGCCGGGATTGATCAGCCCCCAGACGACGGCGATGGCCGGCACGGCCC
Organism: Gemmatimonadaceae bacterium; assembly: GCA_046706905.1. GTDB lineage: Bacteria > Gemmatimonadota > Gemmatimonadetes > Gemmatimonadales > Gemmatimonadaceae > JAGWRI01. Next base: position 2,998 of record JBJKPA010000358.1, on the reverse strand, counting down.
ACCATCCGAACGCGTAGGTGCCGAGGCCGAAGGCCACGGTGAGGAGGGCGAGGCGAAGCAGCGCGCGTTTCATCGGGCGGCCCCCGGGGTGAGCGTGAGGGTGGCCGACGTGCGGTCGGCGGGGAGCGCGGCCGCGTCGCTGGGGAAGAGCGCCGGACTCAGCTGCCCGTCGAGCCACTGCGGGATGCGATCCGCGTAACGTGGGCTGGCCGGGTTGCCGCTCTGGCCGCCGGGGTAGGTGTCCCACGCCTTCACGCCGGCAGGATCGAGGTCGACCACCAGCCGCCAGCTCGGACCGAAGGCATGCCCCGGCGCCGGATTCAGCGTGCCGAAGCCGCCGTCGGTGATCAGCCCGAGCGCCGAGAAGGCCTTGATGCCGAGCAGGTTCCGGATGTCGACCTTGGCGGTGCTGTCCCACACCCACCGGCCGCCGGCCGGCGGGCCCAGGCGCTTGACGAGCGTGTCGTACGCCTGGGCGAGGCTGCGCACGAGGATCATGTCCCGCGTGTCCTCCACGCTGGGCGTGCTCTTGGTGTCCCACCACACGTTGTACGGCTGCTGCAGCAGGTCGTACATGATGTCGTCGCTCGGCGTGACGACGCGGCGTCCCGCCTTGTTCTCCAGCTCGTCCCAGGTGTTGTCCTGCAGCCGGCGCATCGCCTCCGTGAACAGGACGGCGCCGACGTTGCTGCGCGTGTACCGCCCGTCCCACTTGTCGAGGATCGCCGCGGCGTGCTGGAGCGCGGTGTCGGGCACCGCGCCCTTGACCGCCTTGAGGAAGTAGGGCAGGAAGAGCTGCGCGCGCACGCTGAGCGGGCTGGTCTGGAAGCGCCGCATGTCGTCCACCGTGACGCTCGAATCGGCGCGCAGGAGCTGGTTGATGTCGAGCGCGCGCCACGGATCGAAGGCGCGCTCGTCGCCGAGGTACGCGAACTCGGTGCGTGGATCCTCGGGCTGCTGGTTGGCCGAGGCGAGATAGCCCTGCCTGGGATCGAACGCCTGCGGGTATTCGTTCACCGGCCAGTAGCCGGTCCAGTCGCTCTTGCTGGTCGAGCCGTCGAAGATCTCCATCCCGTTCGTTCCCTTGGGACGGAGCGGGAAGTGGCCCGTGGACCGGATGGCGATGTTCCCCTGCTGGTCGGCGACGAGCACGTTCTGCGCCGGCACGAAGAAGCCGCTGGCCATGTCGTCCAGGAACTGGCGCGCCGTGCTGTCGTGCGCGGCCCGGTAGAACGCGCTGACCTCGTGCGACGGCTCGAGCAGCGTCCACCGCATCGAGACCCAGACGCCGAACCGGTGCATGAGCGGACCACGATACGTATAGCGCACGGTGTCGGTGGCCAGCACCTCGCCGTGCTTGCCGAGATACCGTTCGACGCGCAGGGTGAGCGGCTTCCACTGACCGTCCACCTCGTACTTCGTGGGGTGGAGGGTGTCGTCCACCGTTTCGCGGTAGAAGTCGAGCACGTCGGCGCCGGTGTTGGTGAATCCCCACGCCAGGTGGCGGTTGAAGCCGAGCACGATCCCCGGCGCGCCGGGAATCGTCACGCCGTACACGTCGAGCTTGCCCGGGACGACGAGCTGCACCTCGTACCAGATGCTGGGGAGCGTGAGGTCGAGGTGCGGATCGTTGGCCAGCAGGGCGTGGCCGTCGGCGCTGCGGGACGGGGCCACCGCCCAGTTGTTGCTCGCCAGGTGCTGCGGATCGCCGGCGGCCGCCAGCTCGCCGGGCGGGCTGACGCTCCGGAGCAGCGACGCCACCAGCGACGCCGACGTATCGGGAGGCCCCGGCGGCGGGATCTTCGTGAAGTCGAAGCGCGGGGCGTGCCCCGCGAGCGGCACGATCGGCTCCTGGATCACCGAGTTGAGGGGAAAGAGCGCGTCGGCCGCCTGGTCGCCGACCTTCGCCGCCGCGCCATAGCGCGCGGCCTCGTCGGGCAGGTAGCTCAGCGTCCATCCCATCCGATTGAAGAGGTCGATCGCGTCGATCGGCCGCCAGTGATCGGGACGCACGCCGAGCAGGTGATACTCCACCGGCCACTCGCCCGGCGTGAGCCCGTCGATGTAGGCGTTCACGCCGGCGGAGAACGCCACCATGACTTTCCACGCCATGCCGGCCGTGTCGATCGCCGCGAGCTTCTGCTCGGCGGCGCGCGGCATCCCGAGGTCGCGGGTCTCGCGGTCGAGGCGCAGGGCCGCGGCGCCCGCCCACTCGGTGAGCCGGCCCGTGGCGGCGTGCGTCTGCAGATCCATCTGGAAGAGCCGGTCGCGCGCCACCACGTAGCCCAGGGCGCGATAGGCGTCGGTCTCGGACGTCGCGAAGATGTGGGGCACCCCGCGGTCGTCGTAGCGCACGTCCACCGGGCCTGAGAGACCGGGAATGCGCGCCGAGGCGTGCCGCGCCAGGGTGGCGTGCGTGACGGCGCCCCACGCGCCGTTCACGGGATCCAGGAGCTGGCCGATGGGCGGCACCATCCCGGTGCCGCGCGCGCCCAGCCAGAGCGCCGCCCCCAGCACGATGGCGGCCACGAGGCCGCGGAGAATGCGGATCGTCATGCGGTGGAAGCTACGCCACCGCGCCGGGAATCAGCCAGCCAGGCGGCGCCCGGCCGCGTGACCCGGGCGGTCGACGACCCGTTTGGCGCTGGGGGTGGCGCCGACCTCGCGCGCCTTGCGGCGGAACCCCGCGCCGTGGTCCACCGGGAGTCCGGACTCATCCTGCCACTGGTGGACCATCTCGTGGAGCAGCGTGTCCTGGGCGTCCTCCCATCCGTCGCGGCGGATGTGGCGGCGGCTGATCACGATCTCGACCTGGCCGTGCGTGCCGGCCGGCACGTAGTGGCCGAGGCGCGTCTTCATGCGCCGCGAGACGCGGATCGGGACCGCGCGCAGCGCGCCGGCGAACCGCTCGGCGTTGAGCCGCCCGTGCAGGGCGCGGAGCCGCTCGACCAGGGGCTCGTCGTCGGAATGGGTGCGCTCGGGCGCCCGCGGCGTCACG
>JBJKPA010000357.1:0-6095 GCA_046706905.1 Gemmatimonadaceae bacterium | reverse complement strand
CTTCCGCGCCTCCGCCCCCCCCCCCGCCCCGCGGGCCCCGCCGCCCGCCCCGTGCGGCCACTTCTCGGTGGCCGCGGCGCGTCTCGCGGCCGCGGACGCCGGCCTCGACCTCCGCGTGGAGGACGCCGAGCGCGTGGGCGCGATGATGGGCTCGGCGCTGGGCGGCGTGGCGTTCGCCGAGCAGCAGGTGCACGTGGCGCGCGACCAGGGGCTCCGCGCGGTGGATCCGTCGCTCGCCCTCACCGTGTTCGGGGGCGCGGCGAGCTGCAACATCGCCATCGAGCTGGGCGTGCAGGGGCCGAACAGCACCAACGCGATGAGCTGCGCCTCGGGCACGTTCGCCGTCGGGCAGGCGTTCCGCGCCATCCGCGACGGCGACGCCGACGTGATGCTCGCCGGGGCGTCGGAGGCGCCGCTGGCCCCGCTCTGTTTCGGCGCGTTCGCCATCATCCGCGCCATGTCCACGCGCAACGACGCGCCGGAGCGGGCGTCGCGCCCGTTCGACCGCGACCGCGACGGCTTCGTGATGGGCGAGGGCGCGTGCGTCCTCGTGCTCGAGGAGCGGACGCGGGCCCTGGCCCGCGGGGCGCCGGTGTACGCCGAGCTGCTGGGATTCGGATTCTCGAATGACGCGCACCACATGACGGCGCCGCGCCCCGACGGCGCGCAGGCGGCGCGCGCGATGCGGCTGGCCCTCGCCGACGGCGGGGTCGCGCCCGGCGAGGTGGCGTACGTCAACGCGCACGGCAGCTCCACGCCGCTCAACGACTCCACGGAGACGCTGGCCCTCAAGCAGGTGTTCGGCGATCACGCGCCGCGGCTCCAGGTGAGCAGCACCAAGGCGTACTACGGCCACGCGCTGGGCGCGTCGGGCGCGATCGAGACCGCGATCGCCGCCCTGGCGGTGGCCCGCGCCTGGCTTCCCCCCACGCTCAACCTCGACGCGCCCGACGCGGCGTGCGACCTGGACTACATCCCGCACGAGGGACGCGAGGCCCGCCCCGAATTCGCGCTCAGCAATTCGTTCGGATTCGGCGGCATCAACGCCGCGCTCGTCCTGCGCCGCGCCGGGTGACGCGAACGGCCGGCCGCGCGCTGGACGCTCGCCCCGCGTCCGCTTAGCGTTCTGCACAAGGGCGCGCGGCCTCTCCTCCCGGAGTCTCAGCCACATGCAAGACCTCAGGCGGCCCATCGTGGCCGAGTTCATCGGCACCTTCACCATCGTGTTCGTCGCCGGCGCGACGATCATGAACGGGTACGTCGCCAAGGCGGCGGTGCCGCTGATCGACATCGCCATCGCCTACGGGCTCGTCTTCGCCCTGCTCGTCACCGCCACGATGCGCGTCTCCGGGCACCTCAACCCCGCGGTCACGATCGGCATCGCCGTCACGCGCCGGCTCACCCCCGGCGCCGCCGCGGCGTACGTCGTCTCGCAGTGCGCCGGCGCCGTGGTGGCGGCCCTCGCGCTCAAGGCGCTCTTCCCCGCCGACGTCGTCCACACCTCCCGCCTCGGCGGACAGTGGGTGGCCGCCAACGTCGGCACCCTCCACGCCATCGTCCTCGAGGCCATCGCCACGTTCTTCGTCGTCTTCGTGGCGTTCGCCACGCTGGTGGACGCGCGCGGCCCGAAGGTGGGCGGCTTCGGCGTCGGGCTCGCCGTGTGCGCCGACGTCCTGGCCATCGGGCCGCTCACCGGCGCGTCCATGGATCCGGCGCGGTCGTTCGGCCCGGCGCTCGTGAGCGGGATCTTCGCCGGACACCTGATCTACTGGGTGGGGCCGCTCCTCGGCGGAATCGCCGCCGGCCTCGTCTACGACTGGACGTTCCTGCGCGGCGAGCCCGCGCCGGGCGCGAGCGGAGCCCAGCCATGACGACGCCGGAACAGCCGACTTCGCTCCAGGCGCTGGAGCGCGAGCGGGAGCGCGTGGTCACGCTGCTCTCGCGCCACTTCGCCAACGACCGGCTGGACATGGACGAGCTGGAAACGCGGCTCGAGCTGGCCTATCGCGCGCAGTCGGTGGCCGAGGTGCGCGCGCTGGTGTCGGACCTTCCCGACCCCGACGCGCCGGCGAGCCCGGCCGCCGTGCGCCCCGCGCCCGCACCGTCGCAGAGCGTGCGCCGGCGGATGCTGTCCATTCTGAGCGCGCACGTGCGCCGCGGCGTCTGGATTCCGCCGCAGGAGCTGGACCTCGTGGCCGTCATGTCGGACACGCACCTCGACCTGCGCGAGGCGCAGCTTTCGGCGGGCGTGACCGAGATCCGCGTGAAGGCGTGGTGGGCCGCCGTGCGGGTGACCGTGCCGCCGGGCGTGCACGTAGTGACCGACCTGCAGCCGGTGCTGGCCTCGCTCAACGACCGCAGCGGGGACGGGCCCACGCCGCCCCACGGCGCCCCGGTCCTGCGCATCACCGGGTGGGCGGTGATGTCGGATGTGGCGGTGAGGACAAAGCCGGTAGATCAGTAGGACGGTAGGACGGTAGGACGGTAGGACGGCGGACGATCAAACGCCGTTCGCCAACTACCCTCCTACCGTCCTACCGTCCTACTGCCTGGCCTGCGCCAGCCCCGTCCTCGCCGCCAGCCCGGTGATCAGTCCCGTCAGCGCGGCGAGCACGGGGACATAGCCCCGCGTGGCGTGGGGGAGGGGCATGGCGGGGTTCAACCCGGCGAGGTGCGCATAGAGGTGCGCCAGCGGGATCCCGAGCCCCACCAACAGGCCCCCCAGCGCGCCCCATCCCGGGACGACGGCGGCGAGCATGAACGAGATGCCGGCCACGAACAGCAGCGTGGTCTGCCAGTCCATGCCGTGCAGGTCCATCCACCCCGCCGCCGCGGCGAAGCCCACGGTGACCGCGCCGAGCGCGAGACGAAGGACGATTTTGAAGGACGTGAGCGTGGGACGTTCGTTGGAGACAGGCATCGTCGCCTCTCTAGTGAACGAAGAATCTGGCCAGGGAAGCCAGCGTCGCGAGGGCCGCCGGGAAGAGGGTGAGCCCCACCGAAAAGACCAGCCCGTGCCGGTACAGCGCGGGCCCCAGCCCGTACGTGTCGCGCCGGAGCCACTTCTGGAGCGTCGCCTCGATCACCCAGCCGAAGGAGTAGGCCACGTTGGCGAGGACGGCGTACAGGCCGACGAGGAGCCAGGGGAAGTGCCCGCCGGGAAAGCCGAAGAAGCGGGTGAGGGTCTCGATGACGCCGATCGTGACGAGCCCGCTGGCGCCGACGACGACGTTGTACGTCAGGCGCCGGGACTCCCACCAGCGGAGCAGGCGCAGCGGCGTGCGCACCAGCGGCGGATCGGGGAACAGGACCCGGACGAGCATGGGGGGATTTTACGCCGGCTGCAATTTGCTGTCAAGTACTCTGTAATGTAAAGTCAGTGCCCGCTTGGGGAGTGTTTGTTGGTAGGACTGTAGGACGGTAGTTGGTGAACGGCGCTCGATCGTTCGCCGTCCTACGGTCCTACCGTCCTACCGTCCTACGGCCCGACGGTGAGATACGCCTCGTCATACTTGGAAATGGATCGCGCGATGAGCCTCATGGCTTCCTCGCTCTTCCCCCACCCCACGATCTCCACCTTCTTCCCCTCCAGCTCCTTGTAGCTCACGAAGAACTGCGCCACTTCCTTGAGCAGGTGCTGCGGGAGATCGGCGATGTCGAAGTACTCCTCCGAATAGGGATCGTGCAGCGGCACGGCCAGGATCTTGTCGTCCGGCTCGCCGCGGTCGAGCATGTGCAGCACGCCGATCGGCCGCGCCTCGATGATGCACCCCGGGAACGTCTCCTCCTTGAGCAGCACCAGGATGTCCATCGGATCGCCGTCGTCGTGCAGCGTGCGCGGGATGAACCCGTACTCGGCGGGATAGTGCACCGCCGAGTAGAGCACGCGATCGAGCTTGATCAGCCCCGTGGGCTTGTCCAGCTCGTACTTGTTGCGGCTGCCCTGCGGAATCTCGATCACCGCCGTCACCGCTTCCGGCGGGTGCGGACCCGGGGGCAGGTCGCGCCAGAGATTCATCATGCGCCGCGCTTCCCCCAGCCGAGCTGCTCGGCCGCCTCGACCGCGAAGTAGGTGATGATCACGTCCGCGCCGGCCCGCCGGATGGCGAGCAGCGCGTCCATCATCACGCGGTCACCGTCGATCCAGCCGCGCTCGGCGGCGGCGCGGATCATGCTGTACTCGCCGCTCACCTGATAGGCGGCCAGCGGGTAGCCGGTGTGATCCTTCACGCGGCGGATGATGTCGAGGAACGGGCCGGCGGGCTTCACCATCAGCATGTCGGCGCCCTCGGCGATGTCGAGCTCCACCTCGCGCAGCGCCTCCTCGGCGTTGGCCGAGTCCATCTGGTAGGTGCGGCGGTCGCCGAACTGCGGCGCCGACTCGGCGGCGTCGCGGAAGGGGCCGTAGAACGGCCCCGCGAACTTGGCGGCGTAGCTCAGAATGGGCGTGTTGGAGAACCCCGCGTCGTCCAGCGCGCCGCGGATCGCGCCCACGCGGCCGTCCATCATGTCGCTGGGCGCCACGATGTCGGCCCCCGCCCGGGCGTGCGACACCGCCTCGCGTGACAGCAGGTCCAGCGTCGCGTCGTTGTCCACGTCGCCGTCCTTGATGATCCCGCAGTGGCCGTGGTCGGTGTTCTCGCACATGCACACGTCGGTGATCACCACGAGGTCGGGCACCTCGCGCTTGAGCGCGCGCACCGCCTCCTGCACCGGGCCGTGCTCGTCCCACGCGCTCGTGCCGGTGGCGTCCTTGTGGTCGGGGATGCCGAACAGGAGCACGCCCCCCACGCCCACCTCGGCCGCCGCGCGGGCGTCGCGCACCAGCTCGTCCACCGAGAGCTGCGAGACGCCGGGCATCGAGCCGACCGGCACGCGCGTCTTGGTGCCGGGGCGGACGAACATGGGGAGGACGAGCTGCGAGGGCACGAGATGCGTCTCGCGCACCAGGCGGCGAAGGGCTTCGGTGCGGCGCAGGCGCCGCGGCCGGTAGTCGGGAAAGCTTGGCATGGTTCGACCTGGCTTCGGGGCGCCGGCCGCCGTCGGGCGGCGCCGGCGTGCGTGAAATCTACTCCGGTTGCGGCGACGGGAGGTGCTGCGCGCGGCGCAGCTCCTCGAGGATCTCGGTGGCGCCCTGGCCCCGCAGCTGGTTGGCCAGCCGGACGCCGCTCAGCTCGGGATCGCGCTCCTCGAGTGCGATCTCGCCCCGCACCACGCGCTTGCCCTCGAGGTCGGCGATCAGCCCGTGCAGCACGAATGCGCCCGCGCTGCTCGGCAGGACGAGGGCGCCGATCGGCACCTGGCATCCCCCCTCGAGCGCGCCCAGGAAGGCGCGCTCGGCGCGGACGTCGATCATCGTGCGCGCGTCGTTGAGCGCCGCGGTGAGCTCGATCAGGCGTGCGTCGTTCTCGCGGATCTGCACCGCGATCGCCCCCTGGCCCGGCGCGGGCAGCCACTCGGGCGCATCGAGCACCGCGGTGATCCGCTGCGAGACGCCCAGCCGGTGGAGGCCGGCGGCGGCGAGGATCGCGGCGTGCACGATGCCGGTGTCCACCTTCTTCACGCGGGTGGGCACGTTGCCGCGCAGCTCCACGATGTCCAGATCCTTGCGCCGCGCCGCGAGCTGGGCGCGGCGGCGCAGGCTGGACGTGCCGACGCGCGAGCCGCGCGGCAGCTCGTCGAGCGTCTCGGCGCCCACGACGTCGGCGATCACGAGCACGTCGCGTGGGTCCTCGCGCGGGAGCACGGCGCCGATCGCCAACCCCTCGGGCGATTCGGTGGGGAGGTCCTTCAGCGAGTGGACGCAGCAGTCCACCTTCCCCCTGGCCAGCGACGCCTCGAGCTCCTTGGTGAACAGCCCCTTGGCGCCGATCGCGCTCAGCGGCTCGTCGAGCTTCTTGTCGCCCACGGTCTTGAAGGTCACCAGCTCGGCGGCCTGCCCGCGCTCTTCGAGCATGGACTTGACCAGGTTGGCCTGGTACAGGGCCAGATCGGAGGACCGGGTGGCGATGCGGATGACGGAGTCGGCGGCCATGAGTTCGGTGTGGTATCGGGGTCCTGAAATGTAGCCCGCCCTAGCGGGCCGCGGCCACAAC
>JBJKPA010000356.1:0-4120 GCA_046706905.1 Gemmatimonadaceae bacterium | reverse complement strand
TGGCCTACTCGGGCGTGGACCTGCTGTTCGCGCTCTTCCTGGGGCTCGGGCTGCTGTCGGCGGCGTTCGCGCCCAACCACTGGCTCGCCACGCGGTCGCTGGCCGTGACCTGGTCGAGCCTGGTCGTGTTCTGGAGCGTGACGGCGATCGCGGCCGGCCGCCCGGAACGGGTGCGGGCCGTGCTCGCCGTGCTGGTCGTGGCCGTGCTGGCCGTGGTGGCGACCGGGCTGTTGCAGGCGTACGGCGTGGACTCGGCGTCGTTCAGTACGAGTCGGGCGCCGGGCGGGACGCTGGGCAACCGCAACTTCGTGGCCCACCTCGCGGCGATCGCCGTGCCGCTGCTGCTCGTCTGGGCGGTGGGCTCGCGGGAACGTCTCGTGCGCTGGTCCGCGACGCTCGGGCTCGCCGCGGCGTCGGGGATGCTCGTGCTGTCGCGCACCCGCGCCGCCTGGCTGGCGCTGGCGGCGTGCGTGCTGGTGCTGCTGCCGGGCGTGTGGCGGGCGCGGGCGCGCTGGCAGGTGAAGGGGATGCGGCGGCGGCTCGCGTTCATCGTGCTGGTCATCGCCGCCACGGTCGCCGGGGCGGTGTTCGCGCCCAACGCCCTCAACTGGCGCAGCCGGTCGCCGTACCTGGACACGATGAAGAGCGTGGCCCAGTACACCGCGGGGAGCGGCCGCGGCCGGCTCCTGCAGTATACGAACACGCTCAAACTCGCCCTGCACCACCCGCTGCTCGGCGTGGGGCCGGGCAACTGGGGGGTGGCGTATCCGGCCGTGGCGCCGGGCGACGACCCGTCGCTGGAGCAGGACACCGGAATGACGGCCAACCCCTGGCCGAGCAGCGACTGGATGGCGTACCTGTCGGAGCTGGGGTTTCCCGCCGCGGCGCTGCTCGTGCTCGCCTTCCTCGCCCTGCTCGGCGACGCGGGGCGGCAGATGATCGGCGCCCGCGAGCTGGACGACTACCTGCGCGGCCTGGCGCTGGGGGCGGTGGTGATCGCCACGGCGGTCGTCGGCGCGTTCGACGCCGTGCTGCTGCTGCCCGCCCCGGCGTTCGTGGTGTTCGCCGCGCTGGGGGCCCTGCGCAGCCCGCCGGTCCGGCGCTCGTTCACGCTGTCGCGCGGCGCGCGGCGATACCTGATCGGCGCCGTGGTGCTGGTGGGCGTCGCCGCGTCGGTGCGCAGCGTGCTCGTGCTCGACGCGATGCGGCACTACGAGCACGGCCAGTGGACCACCGCCGCGCGCGAGGATCCGGGCAGCTACCGCATCCAGCTCCGGCTGGCGGAGGCGGCGCAGGAGCGCGGGCGGTGCGACCTCGTGCGCGTGTACGCCGGGCGGGCCCGCGCGCTCTACCCCAACGCCCCCATCCCGCGCCGGCTCCTTGGCGGCTGCGGCGTGTCAGTGCGCCGCCGCTGAGTCCTTCGGCGCCGCGTTCACCGCGAACACGTACAGCCCGCCCGTGCTGTCGGCCAGGGTGAGCGACGGCGACGCGCCCGGCATCGCGGCCAGCGTGCGGGCGGCGTCGAGCTCGCCCGGCGAGCGGACCAGCACGTAGCGGGCATTGGCTTCCTGTACGATCCGCCGCAGGTCCTCGGCGTTCTGTTGCGACGTGCGGTTCCGCAGGTACTGCAGCGCGGTGAACGTCTCCACCGGCACGGCCTGCCGGTCGGCGTACAGGTACACCATCGGTTCGGACTCGGTCGCCACCACCGTGCCGCGGCTCGTGTGGATGCGCGTCCACTCGATGGCGCGCTGGGCACGGCTGGTCATGCCGTTGGGAATGGTCTGCCACCATTCGCCGGCGTAGCCGCGTCCGTTGTAGCGCAGCGCGCCGATCAGGAGCACGGCGGCGGCCACCCCGATCCCGACGCGCAGCGCCCGCGGCGTCTCGGGATGCTGCAGCGCCTCGAGCGGCGCGACGAGCACCGCCATCAGCACCGGCCACACCCCCCATGCGAAGCGGAGCGGCTGGTCGGGCCAGACGAGCACGATGGCGAAGTAGAGGGCCAGGAAGAGGAGCGTGATCGGCGCCCGCCGGCGCACGCGCCACGCGCCGTAGCCCAGCATGACGGCGAGGAGGAACACGCCGACGAACAGGCCGGCCGACGATCCCAGCGCCTGGAACGACGAGGCGACGCCCTCGGCGATCCGGATCGCGTTCGTGCGCACGGTCGCGATCACGAACGGCAGGCCGCCGGCGTGCAGGCCGCCCATGAACCAGCCCGCGTACCCGCCGTACGATCCCTGCAGCAACGGGGGCACGTCGTGGGCGTGCAGCGACGACCAGAGGAGCCAGGGCGACCAGACGAGAAGCGTGGCCCCCAGGTACCACGCCGTGGCGCGCCACGCGCGGCGCGCCAGCCACACCACGGCGATCGCCGCGATCAGCGTCACGCCCAGCGACCGGACCAGCACCATCGCGCCGCACAGGAAGCCGAGCCAGAGCGCCTCGCGCCGCGTCGGCTCGTGCCGCGCCATCTCCTCGCCCAGGATCAGCGCCGGAATCGCCAACGCCAGCCAGAACGGCTCCGACAGCAGCATGTTGTCCAGCACGAGAATGGGAATGGTCACCGTGCCGAGCAGGGTGGCCAGCACCGCGACCCAGGGCGAGAGCATCAGCACGTGCACCGCGTACCGGCAGATCGCCCACGCGATCACGGCGAGCAGTACGACGTTCACCAGCTTGAACCAGACGAGGTTCGCGGGGAAGCCCGGCGCGATCTTCCAGAACAGCGCCAGCAGCAGCGGGTAACCCGGCGGATAGTGCACCGCCGCCGGCGTCCCGGGGAGATTCAGAAACCGGTATCCGTGTCCCGTGGCGAGGGCCTTGGCCAGGATCGCGTACAGCCCGTCGTCGTAGAATCCGCCCACCGGCAGTGCGTTCATCGTCACGATGCCGACGATCAGCGCGACGATCGCGACCGTCGTCTCGGCGGGAATGGTGATCCGTTCGCTGTCGCTCACGTGGGCCGATACCGGAAGCAGGTGACGAGGTGGTCGTTCACGAGGCCGACCGCCTGCATGAACGCGTAGCAGATCGTGGAGCCGACGAACCGGAACCCGCGGCGCTTGAGGTCGCGGCTCAACGCGTCCGACCGCTCGGTGCGGGGCGGTACCTCACGCAGCGACCGGCGGCGGTTCACGATGGGCGCGCCGTCCACGAAGCGCCAGAGGTAGGCGTCGAAGCTGCCGTGCTCGTCCCGCACCGCGAGCAGCGCCCGCGCGTTGCCCACCGCGCTCTCGACCTTGAGCCGGTTGCGCACGATCCCCGGATCGGCCAGCAGCCGGTTCACGCGGGCCGGCGTGAACCGGGCCACGACGTCGGGGTCGAACGCCGCGAACGCGGCGCGGTACGCGTCGCGCTTGCGCAGGATGGTCTCCCAGCTCAGCCCCGCCTGCGCGCCCTCGAGCACCAGGAATTCGAACAGCACGCGGTCGTCGTGCACCGGCACGCCCCACTCGGCATCGTGATACGCGATGCTGAGCGGGGTCCGGGCCCACGGGCAGCGGCGCTTCGGCGCGGGGGAGCGCGGTTTGGCGGCGGGCATCGGCTTCCAAGCTGCGTCCGCGCCGCGGGAAAGTAAACGGCGGGCTATTCGTGGCGGATGGCGTCGATCGGCGAGAGCCGCGCCGCCTTGAGCGCCGGATAGATGCCGAACCCCACCCCGACGACCAGGGCGGCGATTGCCGCCACGGCCAAGGTGCTCCACGACAGCCCGGCGTACACCGTGGCCCGCGTGCGCGCGCGCATGATCGCCGTCACGACGTAGGCCGCCGCCACGCCCAGCCCCGCACCCAGCACCGCGCCAGCGCTCGTGATCGCCACCGACTCCGACAGGAACTGCACGAGGATTTCCCGCCGGCGCGCCCCGGCGGCGCGCCGGATGCCGATCTCGCGCGTCCGCTCGGCCACGCTGGCCAGCAGCACGTTCATGATCCCGATCCCGCCCACGACCAGCGAGATCCCGGTCAGCGCCCCCATCAGCAGCTTGAACAGCAGCAGACCCTGCTGCACCTGGCCGAGACGGTACTCGTTGGTCACCACTCGCACGCGGTCGCGCCACGCCGTGTCGCCGGCAGCGAGCCACCGCTCGGCGGCCGCGCGCGCGTCGCCCACCTGG
>JBJKPA010000355.1:0-3151 GCA_046706905.1 Gemmatimonadaceae bacterium | reverse complement strand
AAGTGCGCCCACGCCGGTCGCCGTCGCGTAGGCTCACTCGAGCAGGCGGTTCAGGATCCGGCCAGTCCCGAGGAGCGCTTCGCCCTCCAATCCCGAGGACCGCTACGCGCTCCAGTCCCGAGGACCGCTTCGCCCTCCAATCCCGAGGACCGCTTCGCGCTCTCGACTTATGGCGCCACCGGGTCGACGTACCGGCAGCGTGGCGCGAGCGGGCAGCGGCCGCAGGCAGGCCTTCGCGCGGCGCAGGTCCGGCGGCCGTGGGTGATCAGGTTGACGTGCGCCTCGTACATCCGGTCGGGCGGAAAAGTCGCGAGCGCCAGCTCGTGCGCCTGGTCGGCCGTGGTGTTCGGGGGAATGAGCCCGATCCGGCGGCTCACACGGTGCACGTGCGTGTCGATCGGCATGAGCGGCAGCCCGAAGCTGAAGAGCAGCACGACGGACGCGGTCTTGGGACCCACGCCGTCGAGCGCGGTCAGCCAGTCCCGGGCTTCCCGGAGCGGCAGCGTCGCCAGGAAGCGCAGGTCGTAGTCTCCCCGTTCCTCGTGAATCCGCCGCAGTGCGGCCTGGATCCGCGGCGCCTTCTGTGCGGCCAGCCCGCCCGAGTTGATCGCATCGGCCACCGTCTGGATCGGCGCCTCGACCACCGCGTCCCAGCTGGGCAGCTGCCGCCGGAGCTGGACGAACGCGCGTTCCGCGTTCGAATCGCTCGTGTGCTGCGAGAGGATCGTCAGGACGAGCTCGTCCGTCGGGTCGTTGCGCGGCTCCCAGTGGGGCACGCCGTACAGCTCCCGCAGCCCGGACAGCACGAAGTCGATCAGGCCGGGTCGGTCGCGCTCGAGGTCCCAGTCCATCGGGCGGAACGGTAGCGGAGACGGCCCGTCGCGTCCTCAGCGGCCTGCCGCCTACGCGGCGGTCTTCTGGCTACGCGGCGACGAGCAGGCTACGCGGCGACGAGCCGGCCACGCGGCGAACCGCCGGCCACGCGGCGAACCGCCGGCCTCGCGGCGAACCGCCGGCTACTCGAGGAACGCCGGCGGGCGAGCCATGGCACTCGCCTCGGCGGGCGCCTCTGCGAGGCGGGCCAGCGCCCGGCGCCTGGCCACCACACGCTCCCAGGCGGCCACGAACCCGTACGCGGCAAGGGTGTAGAGGATCCCGGCGATGACGTCCACGACATAGTGATCGCCCAGGTACACCACGGCGAACCAGACGGCCGCCGCGTACGCCAGGACGGCCCAGCGGCCCCGGCCCAGGACACGCCGTGCGAAGAGGTAGGCCAGGAAGGGATACGCGGCGTGCAGCGAGGGGAAGGAGGCCACCTGGTCCGGGCTGATGTCGCCGAAGGTGAGTCCGAAGATGAAGTGGCCGTCGAGACCCGCGCTGGCCGCGAGCGCGTCGAAGGCGGAAGGCTTGAGGTAGGCGAGCTCGGGGTGGCCGTTGGCCCCGTTCAGGAAGCCGTGCGACGCGGCCCACCACGGCGGGGCCACGGGCAGGATGAGGTACGTCACGAAGGCGGCCATGGAGAGCACCACGAGGGCCGCCACGTAGTCGTAGTAGCTGGCGCGATCGCGCACCCAGAGGAACGCCCCCACGACGACCGGCAGGGCCGTGTGGAGGATGTACAGGATCGTCGCGATGGCCGCGACGACGTCGAGCCCGTGTCTGGGATGCAGCCACGCCTGGAGCACCTGGGTAGGGAGATGCCCGGCGAAGAGGGTCCGTTCGAGCGCCGCCATGTCGGCGACATGCACCGTAGCGAGGAGCGCCGCGGTGTCTCCCCGGATCAGCTCGTACGCGAGCCCGATCACCAGGAAGGCCGACCACTCGCGCAGGCTGGGCCGGTTGCGCACCACGAGCACGAGCGCGAGTGCGGCGGCAACTGCCAGCACGTCGGGGGTGATCTCGAAGCCGTCCTCGATCGCGAGCAGCGCGAGGAACGCCACGAACACGCCGAGGGTGACCATGACGATCCAGTCGTTGCGCGCGCGGTAGCGCGCGGCTTCAGGCGGAGCCACGGTCTGGCGCAGCGTCGCGCCCCCCATCGTCGACACTCCGAGCCTCAGAAGCGAGAGCCGTGAAGGCGGAGCGTCATCGGGACGCGGCTCACTGCCGGGCGCCGGATGGGACTCACCGTGCGGCGAGGCTGCGTGCGCACCCGGCGCGGGCGGCGGGAAGTCCGGCAGAAGCCCAGGCGCGCGTGATTCGCAAGGGCATCCGGCTGCTGAGGTGCTGCTGCTCCATGTGACGTCGCGCTCCGATACCGCGTCCACACATCCGACAGATCCACCATTATCGCAAGCTCATCCACGCCGGACTGCCCCAAACGGCCCATTGCGGACAGGGTTCCGTCCCAATATGCGATGGAGCCAACCGAGTGCGGCTACAACACACGGCGCACCCAGGGTGCACGTGGCTGCCTGAAGCGAGCCTGACAGTCCCGTGACGAGATGGCGGGAAATCGCAACGGAGGCAGCGCAGAATCGGCGGGTGGTCCGCGCGCCAGTGGCCGGCACTGCGCCATGCGGCCGCGCGGTGGCCAGACGGAGATCGGTGAGCGGATGTCGATGAAATCGTTGCGGCGGTTCCGGGCCACGATCCTGGCGATGCTGGCCCTGCTGGTGCTGCAGTTCGTGGCCGGCATGTTCGCCAACCTCTACGTGGGATTTCCCGAGCCCCTCCCAACCGCCGAGGGGTGGACGTGGGCGTTCGCGCACACGCTGGTGGTCCCGTTCCACGTGCTCCTCGGGTCGCTCGTGCTGGTGCTGTCACTCGCCGCCATCGAGCTGGGATGGTGGGCCTCCTCGCGGGCGGCGATCGTCGCGGCCGTCACGGGGTTCCTGTGCCTCGCGTTGGCCTACTTGTGCGGGATGTGGTTCCTGACGTACGGCCAGAGCGACGTGAGTTCCTTCCTCATGGCGCTGGCCTTCATGGCGGCGTTCGTCGTGTACGCCACTGGCTTCCACGCCACGCGCCCGCAAGCTGGGGCCGCGCCGAGCGGTCGCGCATAGCCGCCGCGCCGGCACGTGCCCGGAGGCCGCGGCCGCGCGCTCCGAGCAGCTGCCGACAGTCCGAGCCGCCGCGGTCGGCGGCGGTCAAGTCCCAGCTCGTGGTGTAACAGCGCGGCATCCTCGTCTCCCGTCCGTCAGCTCGC
>JBJKPA010000354.1:0-4153 GCA_046706905.1 Gemmatimonadaceae bacterium | reverse complement strand
GTGTACGTGAACTCGGCCAACCCGGACATCGTGTACACGCTCAACACGTCGAGCTACGTGTCGACGAACGGGGGCGAGACGTTCACGGGGTGGCGGGGCGCGCCGGGCGGTGACGACCCGCAGCAGCTGTGGGTCGATCCGACGAACGGCAAGCGCATCCTCATGGGGATGGACCAGGGGATGACGATCACGCTGGACGGGGGCAAGAGCTGGAGCCCGTGGTACAACCAGTCGACGGAGCAGGTCTACCACATCTCGACGGACGACTCATGGCCGTACTGGGTGTACGCGCCGCAGCAGGATGCGGGCGCGATCCGCGTGCGCAGCCGCGGCAACTACGGCGCGATCACCCCGATGGACTGGCACCCGGTGGGTGGCTGGGAGTGGGGCACGGTCATCGCCGATCCGCTCGATCCGAACATCGTGTACTCCAGCGGCTCGGGCATCATCAAGATCACGTTCCCCAGCGAGCAGACCGTCAACGTGAGCCCGGCGCTGAATCCGAAGGCGGATCTGCGCTCCACGCAGACGGCCCCGCTCATCTTCGCGCCGTGGAACCGGCACGAGATGTTCGCCGGGTTCCAGGACGTGATGGCGACGACGGACGGCGGCATGCACTGGACGAAGATCAGCCCCGACCTCGGGTTCCCGAAGGGCGTCACGCCGCCCGCGCCCCGTCGCGGCGGCCGCGGGAGAGTCGCCCGCGGCCCGCGGGGCGGCGCGATCGAGGCAATCTCGCCGTCGACGGTGGCGAAGGGCGAGATCTGGGTGAGCACGAACAACGGACTGATCTGGCTGACGCGCGACAACGGCAAGACGTGGGAGGATGTGTCGATCCCGTCCCTTCCGGACTCCGACCTCTCGGACATCGGCGCGATCGACGCGTCGCATCAGGATCCCGGCGAGGCGTACGCGGCCGTGAACGCGCAGGGCGCGGGCGACTACCGCCCGTATTTCTATCGCACCCGCAACTACGGCAAGACGTGGACGCTGATCGTCAGCGGGCTGCCGACGGACCAGCCGAGCGGGAGCTTCGCCCGGGTGATCCGGGCCGACACGAAGAAGCAGGGGCTGCTGTTCGCGGGCACGGAGAGCTCGATGTACGTCTCGTTCGACGACGGGGACCAGTGGCAATCGCTGCGGCTGAACCTGCCGACGACCTCGTACCGTGACGCGACGATCAAGGACAACGACCTGGTGGTCGGCACGTACGGGCGTGGGATCTGGATCCTGGACGACATTTCGCCGCTGCGTCAGATGACGGCGCGGATGGCGAGCGAGCCGGCACACCTGTTCAAGCCGGGAGAGGCGATCCGGGTGCGCCGGAACACGAACCAGGACACGCCGTTCCATGCGGAGGTGCCGCACTCGCTCAATCCGCCGTCGGGGGCGTTGCTCTACTACTCGCTGGGCTCGGCGCCGAGTGGGCTCGTCACGCTCGACATCCTGGACGCGTCGGGTCACGTGGTGCGGCACATGTCGAGCGCGCCGATCACGCCGGTGTCGCTCGCGTCGCATCCGCCGGAGCCGAGTCAGTGGCTGAAGGTCCTCGAGCCGCTGCCGACGACGGTCGGGCTGAACCGCGTGAACTGGAACATCCGCTACGACTCGCCACCGGCGTTCCATCACACGTACGACATCAACGCGAACCCTCACCTGACGCCTCCGTCGCCTCAGGGGCCGCTGGCGCTGCCGGGGACGTACACCGCGAAGTTGACGGTGGACGGGAAGAGCTACACGCAGACGTTCACGGTGAAGAACGATCCACGCTCGCCGGCGAGTGCGGGAGACCTGGTGGCGCAGCACACGCTGGAAATGAGGATCGACCGGGCGATCGAGGATGCGTGGAACGGCTACCACGAGGTGCAGGCGCTCAAGCAAACGGTGTCCGGAGACGTCGCGGGGAGCTCGTCGGGAGCGGTGGCGACGGCGGTGAAGAAGTTCGACGCGGCGCTCGACTCGGTGGCCGGGGTGATCGGAGGGCCGATCCGGCCGTTCTTCCTGGGGGGCTTCGCGTCCGGACCGCAGAGCTACGTGCAGATGAACGGGTCGTTGGTCCAGCAGTTGGAGCAGCTCGAGACCGGTGACACGCGGCCCACGCCGTCGATGTACGACGACTGGGACCACGGCTGCTCGCAGCTGGGCCAGACGGTGGCGAACTGGCGGAAGGTGCGCACCAAGGACCTTCCGGAGCTCAACGCGGTGCTCACGGCGCACCACCTGCCGGCGGTCCAGGCGCCGGCGTCGTCCATGGCCGAGCCGGCCTGCACGCCGGCGAACACGCGCTAGAGCGGCAGAACGAAGGAACCGGGGGGCGGCGACGACGTCACGGCGCCGCCCCCTTCTTTTCGAGCATCCGTTGCCAGTTCATGATGACCACGACGCTCGCGCTGCCCTCGTCCGCCGACGCGGGTGCCCGGATCATGAGCAGGCGCCTGTCGGGAAAGACGTCGTACGCCGGGAAGCCCACGTAGCTCTCGTACTGGTCGTCCGCGAACAGCGTATCGCGTCGCGTGACGCGCGGCGGGGAACCTTCGGCGATCGACGCCATCATCAGGTGTCCGGAACCGCGATAGTAGAGCGACTTGTCGTCGCGCGACCACACCGGTTCCTCCCCGCCGTGGACCGACACCGCCACGTGCGGACCGGGGCCCGGCAGCGGCGTGACGTACACCTCGTCGTCGCCCGATTCGTTCGACGTGTAGGCGAGCATCCGCCCGTCGTGCGAGACGCGGGGCTCCATTTCCCAGGCCGTCCCGGTGAGAAGAGGGCGCATGGCCGCCAGCGAGTCGGTCGGCGCGATCCAGATGTCCGCTCCCTGCGCTTGACTCCGGTCGCCGACGCGCATGGCCGCCCACGTATGGGCCGGGCCCATCGACAGTTCCTGCAAGTCGCCGCCACCATGCGGCGTCCGTCCGACGAGCAGGCTCTCACCACGGCTCAGGTCCCAGGGACGCGACATGATCGACTCATGCGTCGCCGAGTCCCGGAAGCTCAAAAACGCGATGCGCGTGCCGCCGGGCATCCACTCGGGCCGGCGAGACTGGTTGTTGGTCGTGAGACGGACACGTGCCCCGGTAGCCAGCTCATACACCCACAGATCGCCCCCGATCGCGGCCCCCCCGATGCGCACCACCACGTGCCGGGCGTCGGGGGAGAGCCGGGGCCCATGGAAATTCTCCGGCGCGGGGGTGAGCCGCTGCTCTTTCCCCGTCGGGGTCACGGCATACATCGCGAGCTTCTCCCCCTCCGGCGAAGCCCGGACGTACGCCAGCACGCCGGCCTTCCCCGCCACCGCCACCAGCGGAAAGGGCTGGAACCCTGCCACGCCCTCTACGATCGGCACGGGGGAACCCGTGATCGCGTGTCTGGCCAGCGAAAATGGAGCGGCGAGCAACGTCCCGTCGCCGCGAGAGAACACGATCTGCCCCGGCGACACGTAGTGGGGCATGAGGCCGTGAACGCCAAGGTCGGTGATCGCTCCGTTGGCGACGGACACCAGCACCAGCTCCGAAGAATCCAGCGTAGACTTCCGGATGACCCCGAGGACCTCGCGGCCGCCGGGAAGCATGTCCGGCGCGTCGAACTGGACGCCCTTCGTCACCTGCCGTGCTCCCCCGCCGTCGCTCGACACGGTCCAGAGATCGGACTCGCCGGTGCCGCCCATGTACGCCACGCGGCCGTTGTCCCCCCAACTCGCGCCCCAGGGTCCGCCGACGGACACCACGGGCACCGCCGTTCCGCCGGCCACGGGGATCTTCACGAGGGAGCTGTCCCGGCGAAAGAGGATCCACCGCCCGTCCGGCGAGAAGCTCGGATCGCTGGCCCCCCTCGTGCCCTGGATTTCCACCATGACGGGGTCGTCCATGCGGCGGAGATACAGACGTTGGTCGTCGGTACCGAGCCGCTCGCCGGATATCACGAGTTCCCGGCCGTCGGGAGACAGCGCGATCATGGGCGTGAGCACCTTGGTGACGTGGACGCTGTCCGGCAGCGCGGCGATGAACTCCGTGAGGGCCGGTACCGGTGGCTTGCGCGTGCCGAAATAGACCGCCCCGGCGATCCCGGCGACGGCCACGACCGCCATCACGGCCTCGGCCGCGCGCCTGCCACGGCCGACACGCGGCGCCGCGGAACCGTCGCGGCCCTTCCC
>JBJKPA010000353.1:0-8823 GCA_046706905.1 Gemmatimonadaceae bacterium | reverse complement strand
TTGAGGTCAGCCTCCGTGACCGGCGAAGCGCGACGGGGGCGGCGGCGGCCGAGGCGACGGTGAACGCCGGATTGGCGAGCGCGTCGGCGAACGCCCTGGCCGAGTCGAAGCGATCGGCGGGGAGCTTCTCCAGCGCCCTGGCCGTGGCCGCGACGACGTTGGGCGGCACCGACTTGCGCATCTGGGTGACCGGGGCCGCCTCCTCGGTCACGATCTTCATGATGATCTGCTGCGCCGAGCCCCCCAGGTGCGGCGGCTGTCCGGTGAGCATCTCGTACAACACCGCGCCCAGCGAGTAGATGTCGCTGCGCGCCGTGATGTTCTTCTCGGCGGTCGCCTGTTCGGGACTCATGTAGTGCGGCGTGCCGAGGGAGAGCCCGGTCTCGGTCATCCGCCCGCCCGCCGCCGCCGACACGGCGAGCGCGATCCCGAAGTCCGCTACCATCGGGCGGCCGGCGTGGATGAGAATGTTTTCGGGCTTGATGTCGCGGTGCACCACGCCGTGCTCGTGCGCGTACTGCAGCGCGTCGGCGACCTCGGCAGTGATCTTCACCGCCTCGTCCACCCCGAGCTGCGTCTCGCGGTCGAGCTTGGCGCGCAGCGTCTCGCCGTCCACGTAGGGCATCACGTAGAAGAGGAAGCTGTCAGCCTCGCCCGAGTCGAAGAGCGGCAGGATGTTGGGGTGCTGCAGTGCCGCGGTGGTCTTGATCTCGGTGACGAAGCGCTCGGCGCCGAGCACCGCGGCCAGCTCGGGCTTCAGGACCTTGATGGCCACGTCGCGATCGTGCTTGAGGTCGCGGGCCAGATAGACCGTGGCCATGCCCCCCTGCCCCAGCTCCCGCGCGATGCGGTAGCGGTCGGCGAGGGCCGATGAAAGCCGGGCGACGGGATCCATGCTCATTTTGGGTTGAGCAACTGCTGCCAGTGCAGGATCACGCTCACGCTGCTGGCCTGGCCCTTGTCCTGATCGGTGGGGCGCACCATGAGCAACCGCCCATCGGGAAAGACATCGTACGAAGGGTACCCGAGATAGCCGAGGTACACGTCGGCAAAGAGCGAGTCGCGCCGGACCACGTGTGGGCGCGGGCCTTCGTCGATGGTCGCGGCCATGACCCGGCTGGAGTTGCGATAGAACAGCGTCTTGTCGTCGCGCGACCACACCGGTTCCCGGCCGCCGTCCACCGACACCGCCACGTGCGGACCGGGCCCGGGCAGCGGCGTCACGTACACCTCGTTGTCCCCCGATTCCTGCGAGGTGTAGGCCAGCATGCGACCGTCGTGCGACACCCGGGGCTCCATGCGGTTGGCTTTCCCGGTAAGGAACGGCCGCAGGTGCGAGAGGGAGTCACTGGGCGCGATCCAGATGTTGGCCCTCTGTGCCGCGTTCCGGCTGCCCAGGCGGAACGCGGCCCAAGTGTGGGGAGCGCCAAACGACACCTCCTGCAGAGTCCCCGCGCCCTTGGGCGGTCCCGCCACGAGCGTGGTCTCGCTGGCACTCAGATCCCAGGGACGCGAGACAAGCGACTCGCCGTTGGCCGAATCGGCGGCGCTGCGCACGGTAAGAAAGGCAATGCGCTGCGTACCCGGAATCCATTCGGGGCGACGGGAATGCCCGTTGGTCGTGAGTCGCACTCGGGCACCGGTACTCAACTCGTACACCCAGAGGTCGCCGCCGCTAGCGGGCGGGCCGAGGCGCACGACCACGTGCCGGGCATCGGCCGACAGCCGCGGTCCGCGAAAATTGTCGGGCGCAGGCGCGAGCCGTTGTTCGACGCCCTTCCGCGTCACGGCGTACATCGCGAATCCACGGTGCCTGCCAGGCCCGGGCACGTACGCCAGCACGCCACCGTCGCGCGACACGGCCATCACCGGGAACGGATCGCCATGATTGGCCACCCCCGTCACGATCGGAACCGGCTCGCCGTTGACGGCGCGTTTCCGGAGGGAGAACGGCACGGCGTAGAGGGTGCCATCCCCTCGATAAAACATGATCTGCCCCGGAGACACATAGTGCGGGTCGAGTCCGGGCACCCCGAGGTCGGTCACACGACCGTCGGCGGTCGACACGAGCACCAGCGTGTCCTCGGTCGAGCCCGGAGACCGCTTGACCGCCAGTACGTCGTGGGCCCCTGGCAGCACATCGGGCTCCATGAGCCGGATCTCATGCGACACCTGCCGCGGCGTCCCACCGTCGCTCGACACCAACCAGAGATTATCGCCCGCGGTATAGGCGATCGTCCCATCATCCCCCCAACTCGCGCCCAGCGCCCCCACACCGGCGATGACACGCTGGGGCGCGCCGCCGGACAGAGACACCTTCATGAGCCCGGCGTCGTTGTTGAACAGCACCCACTGCCCGTCCGGCGAGAACGCCGGCGCCCAGGCGCGCGCCGTGCCCGGCAACGCGACCATCGCGGTGTCATTCATCCGACGCAAGTACAACCGCGCACTGTCCGGACCGCGCCCTCGCGCGTTGCCCGACACCACCATCGCACGGCCATCGGGCGACAGCGCCATCGACAACCCCGGGATGGTGGACGCCGCGCCGCCCGCCACCAGGATGCTGTCCGGCAGTTCGGCATTAAACCGGGTGAGCATCGGTGCGGGCGCAGCCCGCGTAGCGAAGTACGCCGTGCCGGCGACGCCGAGCATTGCGACGGCAACCACCGCCCCTTCGATGATGCGTCGAGCCCTGCTCCGCCGCCCTGCGCCTGCACCGTGATCGCCACCGCTCACCCCACGCCCGACCATCGTCACCGGCCGCACGCCGCTCAGCGCCTCGGCGAACTCCGTGGCCGTGGCAAAGCGATCGGCCGGCAGCTTGGCCAGCCCACGCGCCAACGCCGCTTCCACGTGGACGGGCGCCGACCGACGCAGATCGGACAACGGCTGCGGCTCGGCGGTCATCAACTTCGCGATGATGGCCTGCGCGGTGCTGCCCGAGTGCGGCGGCTCACCACCGATCATCTCGTAGGTGAGCGCGGCCAGCGAATAGATGTCGCTGCGGGCGTCGATGGCGCGATCGCCCGTGGCCTGCTCGGGACTCATGTACTGCGGCGTGCCCAGCGAAAGCCCCGTCTGCGTGACGCGCGTGCCGCCGGCGTTGCTCACCGCCAGCGCGATGCCGAAGTCCGCCACCACCGGCTGCCCCGACTGCAGCAGGATGTTCTCGGGCTTGAGATCACGATGGATCACGCCCCGCTCGTGCGCGTAGGCGAGGGCGCTCGCGACGGCCACGGCGATGCGAACGGCCTCGTCGATCGGGAGCTGCTTCTCGCGATCGAGACGCGCCCGCAGCGACTCACCCTCGACGAAGGGCATCACATAGTACAGCGTGCCGTTCGCGTCGCCGCTGTCGAACAACGGCAGCAGATTCGGGTGCTGCAGATTCGCGGTGAGCTTGATCTCCGACAGAAAACGCTCGGCGCCGAGTACCGCGCCGAGCTCCGGCTTGAGCACCTTGATGGCGACTTGCCGGTCGTGCTTCAGATCGTGCGCGAGATAGACGGTCGCCATGCCGCCCTCGCCGACGATGCGCTCGATGCGGTAGCGGTCGGCGAGCGCCGCGGCGAGGTGTTCCGGAATACCCGGCGTGTGCTCGCTCATGGGTTGCCCTGCGCCGCGAGCTTGGCTTTCACCGGCCCGAGCCAGTTGACCCAGATGACGATCTTGCCCAGGTGGTTCCCGATGGCGCGTGCAATGACGAAGTGCTTGCCGTCGGGCGTGACGTCGTACGTCGCGCCCACGCCTCCAACGCCTTGGTAAAAATCGGCCTTGAACAAGGCTCGGCGTTCGGCGATGTGCGGGATGCCATCCGCAGCGCCCGGTGCGAGTCGCGCCATCTGGACGGAATCGTCGCTCAGATAGTACAGCCGGTCGTTCGACGCCCACACGGGCTGGTCGCCCCCGCCCCGCGACACCTGAAGCTTGGGCCCCGGCCCGGGGAAGGGCCGCACGTACACTTCGGTCTTCCCGGTTTCATCCGAGAAGTAGGCCACCCACTTTCCGTCCAGGGAGAAGCGGGGTGAACCTTCATTGGCCGCGGTCGCGACGAAGGGCTTGAGCGTCGTGTCGCCCTGCAGGGCGCGGGTCATGATGTTGAAGCCGACCGTGCCGTAGCCCGTGCCGAGCATCAGGTACTTGCCATCGGGCGACGCCGAGACGCTCGCAATGGGAGCGCCATTCCCGTCCGCCATGGATGACGAGAATTTTTCCTCCCCGTTCGAGCCGTCGGCGGGCAATGAGGAGACCGACCCGCCCATGTTCGCCCGATACACTCGGCGCCCATCGGGCGACCAGGCCAGACTGCGCCCCGGCGAATTGAACGGCAGCCCCGTGATCGTGTGCGTGGCGACGTCCAGCACTTCGACGGGAAACGGAGCGCCGCGATAGGTGATGGCGAGCTTCCGGCCGTCGGGTGAGAAGCGCGGGGCGAGGTCCTGGACGGTGTCCGGCAGCAGCGGCGTGCCGACCCCGTGCTCGTCCACCAACGCGATGCGATACGCCCCGGACATGAGCGCCATCGCCATGGTGCCGTTCCGAGCCATCCGGGCATTGACCACCGAGGCGGGGACGTCGGGCACCAGCACGGGCTTACCCACCGGCACATGGCGCTTGGGATCGAGGCGTACCGCTTTGAGCGACCGTCCATCCTGGTACACCAGGATGTTGCCGGACACGCCGACGATGTGGTCCAACCCGAACCCGGTATTCGTCCAGGTGTTGGTCGCGAGGTCCCCCACACCGAGTTCTGCGCGGTACCCGGCAGTCCGGTTCTGCATATGAATGTCCAAATACAGCACCGTATTGCCGTCGGCGATCACCTGCGGGTCGTGATGCATCGCCTCCGGTTTGGGATGCGTCACCACCACCGTGGAATCACCGGACACCGGCACGACGCTCAGCCCCCAGACCTTGCTGGAAAAGGCCGGCATGCCGAGCACGAGCCCACGGCCCGGGGCCCACGTCATGCCCGCCGGCAGGGTGGTCTTGACGACGTCGCGTGGCCGTCCGCCGTCCAGCGGAACGATGACGACCTGTTGCCGGTCGTTCGCGATGGCCACGGATTTCCCGTCGGGCGAGAAGGTGCCTTCTTCGGCCGTCCCCGCATACGGCAGCGGCCGCGCGGCCGTGCTGTCGAGCGGTCGGAGATACGTATGGCTGGCACCATTCTCCGTGACCCCGTAGAGCACGGTGCGGCCATCGGGCGAAATATCCATCAGATCGTTGCTCGCATCGACGTTGGCGAGGTCGAAGCGTACGGTCTGGCCGCTGCTGAGCACCGCGGGAGTGCGCGTAAGGCTCCAGGCGGCCACGGCCAGGGCCGCCGCGGCCACCACGGTGGGCGCCCAGATCATCCACTGACGGCGGCGAGCCGCCGCCGGGACCGCGCCGGTATTCAGCGTACCGGTGAACGCAGGGTTGGTGAGCGCATCGGCGAATGCCTTCGCACTGTCAAAGCGGTCGGCCGGAAGCTTTTCCAGCGCCTGGGCCAGCGCCGCCGCCACGTTGGCCGGCACCGACTTCCGCAACCGCGTAACCGGCGCCGCGTCCTCGGTGACGATCTTCATGATGATCTGCTGCGCCGAGTTGCCCATGTGCGGCGGCTCGCCGGTCAGCATTTCGTAGAGCACCGAGGCGAGACTGTAGATGTCCGACCGCGCCGTGATGTCCTTGTCGGCCGTCGCCTGCTCGGGGCTCATGTAGTGCGGGGTGCCGAGACTCAGCCCCGTTTCGGTCATGCGGCCGCCCGCCGCGGCGCTCACCGCAAGCGCGATCCCGAAGTCCATGACCATCGGCCGGCCGTCGTGCAGCAGGATGTTCTCCGGCTTGATGTCGCGGTGGATCACGCCGTTCCGGTGCGCGTAGTCCAGCGCGTCGGCGATCTCGGTGGTGATCTTCACCGCCTCGTCCACACCGAGCTGCGTCTCGCGGTTCAGCTTTTCGCGCAGCGTCTCGCCCTGGATGTAGGGCATCACATAGTACAGCTGTCCGTCGGCGACGCCCGAGTCGAACAGGGGCAGAATGTGTGGGTGACTGAGGGCGGCGGTGGTCTTGATCTCCTGCACAAACCGGTCGGCGCCGAGTACGGCGGCCAACTCGGGTTTGAGCACCTTGATCGCGACCTTGCGGTCGTGCTTCAGGTCCTCAGCCAGAAAGACGGTCGCCATGCCGCCCTGCCCGAGCTCGCGCTCGATGCGGTAGCGATCGGCCAGGGACTCAGCCAGGCGGTCGGCAGCAGTCACTCTGTTTCCCCTTTCATGAGCGTACGCAGATGATCCAGCCAGTTCACGACGATGACGTCGCGTCCTGGGCGACGCCCGGCGGCGGTCGCCGCCGCCGAGGCGGAGTCAGATAAGGATTGCTCGACCATCAGCAATCGCCCATCGGGGGTGACGTCGAACGGACCGGCCTCGTTATCGATGCCCGCAGTCCGGAACAGCAAATGGGCCGGCTTAGACGAGAAGTCGGGCGTCAACGTTACCGCGGCCTTCATCACGGAATCCGCGCCACCCAGCCAGTAGAGGGCGCGCCCATCGCGCGCCCAGAGCGGGGTACCCAGCGCCCACACCTGCTGGCCGGGGGGTGACACATCGTGCCGCACGCCAGGCGTGGGATACGACCGCACATACAGCCGATACGAGCCCGTCTCATTCGAAAAGTAGGCCATCCAATGGCCATCGGGCGACAGCGAGCCCATGCGCTCGTTCCAGTCCGCCTGGAGGTACGGGACGTAGGTGGTATCGGTCCCCAACTCCAGCGTTCCGATATCCTGGTTGCCTGGCATACTTGGACCCCAGGTCGTCACGATCACGGACGTGTCGTTGGCGCCCACCGACGTCGGCGTGAAGGCCGGCACCTTGAACGCTCGCGGGTCGGCCAGAACATGGGCGGGCCCGCTCCCATCGGCGGAAACAGCCCCTGCGGTGTAAACCCCGTCGTAGATGGTGCCGAAGAAGACCTGTCGTTCGTCGCGGCTCCAGAACGGCCACAGGCCAAAGGTCGTGTCCTGGGTCACGGCCCGGTTCAGGCCGGTCAGCAAGTCGTACACATAGTCGCGGTCGCGCTGGTAGAGCAGGCGGCGGCCGTCGGACGACAGTTGTCCACGCACGAAGAACCCGCCAGGCACCGGCAGGTCCTTCGCCTTTCCCGATTCGTCCACGAGGGCGAAGCGCGACCGCGCCCGGCCGGCACCGTCGTCCAACGGGCCGCGTCGAAAGAGCGCGGTTCCAGCATCAGAAACGTAGTACTCCGCCATCGGGCTCGCTGCCCGGAGCACGACGGAATCCATGACCTGACGCGGCGCGCCGGTAATGGTGGCGCGGCGCGCGTCAAAGGGAACGGCAAAGACCGCCCGGTTGCTCGAGGCGTAGAGAAGGTACCCCGGCGCCACGTAATTCGCAGACATCGCATCGTCCAACAGCTTGCGACTCGTGTTGGTGCGCGTGTCGAACACATCCAACTCACCCTTCGCGCTGACACCGGTGCTGCCCCTCGTATAGAGGACGTAGCGTCCGCCGGGGAGCGCGCGCGGCTGGAAGAACACGTCGGGGTGCTCACGCAACAACAGCGTGGCCTTTCCCCCCATAGCCGGAACGGTATACAAGCCCGAATCGCCCTCGAAAACAATGCGCCCGTCGCTTCCCCAGTAGGGCTCCTGCACTGGGGTCTTTGTCGTCACCGTGACCGGGGCGCCGCCATACACGGGCACACGCGCAAAACCATCAACGAACCCCACGAGGAGAAATTGGCCATCGGGCGACGAGGCCAGCTGCGAGGCCCGGCGCCCGAGAGCAATCGTATGAACGGTGCCGTCGTCCAGACGGTACAACGTGACGCTGTCTGCGTAATTCGCCGCAGCGAGCCAGCGGCCGTCATTCCCAATCACAAGCTGCTGAGTCCCCGCCGGCTCGTCGAACGGCAGAGTCGTCACCGGATGCGGCGCGGGTGGCGCGGTCAGCTTCCGCGCCCCCCAGCCAACCAGCGCCACCAACACGACGATGACCGCCATCGCCGCATGCGACGCGTGCTGCTTGACCCACGGACCACGCATCGCCGCCCGGCCCGGCGGAAGCGTCTGGCGTATGTGCGTGAGCGACGTGTCGCCCAGCGCTGCCGCGAACTCCTCCGCCGTGCCAAACCGGTCCGCCGGCAGCTTCTCCAGCGCCTTGAACAACGCCGCTTCCACGTGCGGCGGCACCGTCTTCCGATACCGCGTCACCGGTTCCACCGGCTCGGCGATGATCTTCATGATGATCTGCTGCGCCGCGCCCCCGAGGTGCGGCGGCTGACCCGCCAGCATTTCGTACAGCACGCTCGCCAGCGAGTACACGTCGCTTCGCGGGCCAATGTCCTTCTCGGCCGTCGCCTGCTCCGGACTCATGTAGTGGGGCGTACCGAGCGACATCCCCGTCTCGGTCATCCGGCCGCCCGCCGCCGCGCTGAGCGCCAGCGCGATGCCGAAGTCGGCCACCATCGGCCGGCCGTCGTGCAGCAGGATGTTCTCGGGCTTGATGTCGCGGTGGATCACGCCGTGCCGATGCGCATAGCCGAGGGCGTCCGCGACTTCGGTGGCGATCCTCAGCGCTTCGTCAATCGAGAGTTGCGTCTCGCGATTGAGCTTGTCCCGCAGCGTCTCGCCCTCGATGTAGGGCATGACGTAGAACAGAAAGCCGTCCGCCTCCCCCGAGTCGAAGAGCGGCAGGATGTTCGGATGCTGCAGCGCCGCGGTGGTCTTGATCTCCTGCACGAACCGCTCGGCGCCCAGCACGGCCGCCAGCTCCGGCTTGAGCACCTTGATCGCGACCTTGCGGTCGTGCTTGA
>JBJKPA010000352.1:0-5543 GCA_046706905.1 Gemmatimonadaceae bacterium | reverse complement strand
AGCTGGACGCGGCGCGGGAGCGCGTGGTGGCGGCCGAGGCGGAGCGGTCGAGCGCGCGGGCGGCGTTGAGCGGAGCGAGTGCGACCAGCGTGCCGGCGGGCTCGCGGGTCGTCGTGCGGGCGCCGGGTGCGGGGCGGATTCTCAGGGTGTACGAGGAGCATGAGCGGATGGTGGCAGCGGGAACGCCGCTCATCGAGTTGGGCGATCCGCGCGATCTCGAGGTCGTGGCGGACGTGCTGTCGTCGGACGCGCGGCTGATCGCGGTGGGGGCGCCGATGCTCGTGCGGGTGAGCGACACCGCGACGGCGCTGAACGCGACCGTGACGCGGATCGAGCCGGCGGCGTTCACGAAGCTGTCGCCGCTGGGGGTGCAGGAGCAGCGGGTGTACGTGCACGGAGCGTTCGCCCGGCCGCCCATGGGATTAGGAGACGCGTATCAGGTGCGCGTGGAGATCGTGCTGTGGGAGGGGGCGGACGTGCTGCGGGTGCCGGCGAGCGCGCTGGTGGCGACGGACACCGGCGGTGGGTGGGAGGTGTTCCGGGTGCCAGGCGGCCGGGCGCGTATGGTGCCGGTGCGCATCGGGCATCGGGGGACGCGCGACGCGGAGGTGCTGGGCGGGCTCGGGGCGGGGGACACCGTGGTGGCGCGTCCGAACGACCGGATCGTGGACGGCGTGCGGGTGCGGGGGGCGGCCGGCGGGCGGTAGGGGCGGTATCGGGCGGCTTGAACGGGGGTGTTGGGCCGGGTAAGTTAGAGGACCACTTGCGGGCGTAATTCAGTTGGTAGAATGCCAGCTTCCCAAGCTGGACGTCGCCGGTTCGAGTCCGGTCGCCCGCTCTCGATCAAGTCGTTGGGATCACACGCCTTGCCGCTCGCGAGAGCGGCGGGCGTGTTCCGTTTTCAGACCGTCCGCGGGAGCCTCAATCGCCCACCCGCGGCGCGTGCGCCATCAGCAGCAGCATGACGCCGAGAAAGACCACGACGCCGATGGTCATGATGATCGCGATGGTCGAATGCCCACGATCGTACGCCTGGAAGGCGATCACGGCGCTGCCCGTGGCCAGCGCGGCGAAGATCACCTGCTGCATGCCCGCGTAGATCAGCCGCGCCGTGCGTGCCAGCTCGGCCACGCGCATCTCCATCTCCCCACGGTTCATCCGCTCGAGCGTCTGCTGGAGGTCGTGCGGTAGGACGGTCGCGCTGTGGGTCACTCCGGTCACGGCGGCGCGGATCATCGCGCCCCAACTGCGGTCCTTGGCGAACACGACGTCCTCCAGGTACGGGCGAATCACGGTCATCGGATTCCACGTGGGATCCAGCTCGGTGCACAGGCCCACGCCGAGCAACGCGGTGCGCTCCATCAGAATCCAATTGGGCGGCACCTGAAAGGTCTTCATCAGCTTCTGAAACGATACGTCGAGCTGCTTCAGGTCGGCCAGCGCCTCCAGCTTGGCGGCGGTATCGACCTGCAGGCTGCCGAGCTGGAACGACGCGTCGGTCACCTGCGTGAACAGCTTGCGATTCACATACCCGATCACGCGCTCGGCCACGTCGGCGCTCGCCGAATCGAGCGCCACGAAGCCCATCTTGCGCACCGCCGCCGAGATCGCCGGCGCATCCCGCCGCAGCATCGCCTCGATGAACTCCGGAATGCCTTCGCGCAGGGCGGGCGGCACGATGCCCACGGCGCCGAAGTCCACGAAGGCGATCCGCCCGTCCATGTCCACCAGGATGTTGCCCGGATGCGGGTCGGCGTGATACACGCCGTCCACGAACGTCATCTTGCAGTACGCCGTGAGGATCCGCTCCGCCAGCCGGCGCCGGTCCAGCCCGCGCGCGGCCAGGGCGGGGAAATCCGTGATCTTGGTTCCCGCGATGAACTCCGTGGTGAGCACCCGCCGCGTGGACCGGTCGCGCACCACCGTGGGAAACCGAACGGTGGGATCGTCGGCGAAGTTCGCCGCGACCCTGGCGATGTTGGCGGCCTCCTGCTCGAAGTTCAGCTCGTCGGCGATCATCCGGCTGATCTCCGGATGGTAGTGCTCCATGCCGCGCAGCCGGGTGAACCACTGGATGAAGGCCAGCAGGCGCCCGATCGTCCTGAGGTCCGCGCGCGCAATCTGTTCGATGTCCCAGTGCTGCACCTTGACCGCGACGCGCGTGCCGTCGGCGAGCGTCGCCGCGTGCACCTGGGCCAGCGAGGCCGTGGCCAGGGGCATGCGGTCGAACGACGTGAACAGCTCGTCGGGCCCGCGGCCGAACTCGGCGCGCACGCGCTCGACGATCTGGTCGTAGGGGCGCGGCGGCAGGGCGTCCTGGAGGGCCACCAGCTCCTGGCGGAACTCCTCGGGGAGGAAGTTCGCCATGATGCTGAGGAGCTGGCCGACCTTGATGAACAGGCCTCCGGCGCGCACGATGGCGCGCTCGATCCGGTGCGCGTTCACGGCGTGCGCCTGCATCAGCAGCCCGTCGTAGCGCTGCGGGGGCAGGAAGGGCCGGCGGAGGCGGAGCCAGAGATAGCTGGCGGCCACGCGGGCCGTCGTGGCGTAGATCCGAAGAAGCCTCATCTCCAGGCGAATATTAACGCCCCGGAACGCAGGAACGCCGCCCCGGAGGGCGGCGTTCAGCCACTTGGCGTGAGATGGGCGGACCGCAGGTGCGGCGAATTACGGTGGTGAAGGTCGAACGGTCAGAAGTTGGGGCTGATGTCGTTGTCGGCGCACAGCAGCCGCGCCGCCGTGAGCGGCACGTACGGATCCTCCGAGACCTGCACGAAGCGTTCCTGGTCCGCCCCGAGCATCGAGAGCGCCGGGCTGGCCCCCGGAATCAGGAGCTCCGGGGTCACCCGGTACCCGTGCCCGGTGGCCCGGCTGACGTAGAACCCGGGCTGGTCGATGCTGGTCCACCCGGAGACTTCGCGCAGCGCGCTGTGCTGGTTGCGCTTGTGGGACGTGACGTCGTGAGTCTGTGCCTGCATGATGTGCTTCTCCTTCCGGCCGCTGGCCGGTGATCGCGCCTACCGCCCGCTCGTGCCACCCCGCTCGAGTCGCGATCAAGAACCAAGGGCACATCCATGCGCGTCGCTCGACGCCGGAGAGTCGCCGGAACGGGGGGTGCGGCGCAATTGGCCCAGCGATTGAACGCGGCCCTAGACCGCCGGGACGAGGCGCAACGCGCGCCGCTCAATCCGCAGAGGCATCCCGCGGATCTAGATCGTCGGATGGGCCGTGCGCGCGATCCCGCGGCGTGCCGGCGAACGCGAGGCCTTTCGCGACGATCTCCACGCGATTTTGGAACGAGAGCTTGCCGAGCACGCTGTGGACGTGGCTCTTCACGGTGTGGGTCGCGATGTGCAGCCGCGAGGCGATCTCCTTGTTGCTCAATCCCTCGGCGACGAGGCCGCACACCTGGCGCTCCCGCTGCGTCAGCCGCTCGGGGGGCGGCCCGCGACGTCCGCGCCGGCGGTCCACGCCGGCGATCCAGTCGAACACGATGCCGGCCAACTCGGCCGGGAGGACGCGTTCGCCGCGCGCCGCGGCGCGGATCGAGGCGGCGAGTTGCTCGACGCCCTCGTCGCGCAGCACGAACCCCGACGCGCCGGCCCGGATGTAGGCGATGAGGTCGCTCTGCCGCGGGAGCACGTCCATCACGACGACCGGCGTGCCGTCGGCGGGCGCCAGGATCCGCCGCACCAGTGTGGGGCCCCAGGAGCCGGTGGACGCCGCGTCCACGAGCACCGCATCCGGCCGGTGCCGTGCGACCGTCCGCGGCGCGTCGTCGGTGGGGCGGACGGCCGCCGCCACGCGAATGCCGCAGTGCGACAGCATGTCCGCGAGTCCGTCGCGCAGCACCCGAATGTCCTCGACGAGCACGAGCGAGAGAGCGGTTCTTTCGGTCTGCAGCGCGGACATCGCGCGCCTATACCCCGAGTGGGCGGGGCCGTTCCGGATTCCGCGATCGTCGTCGCGCGCTACTGCTTTCCGTTCGCCAGGAGCGCCCGCGCCTTGCCCATGTCCCCCTCCGCCGCCCGCACCGCGGGGTCGGTCCGCGCCGCCATCCGATAGAATCCGGCCGTTCCGAACTTGACGAACGCCACCTCGCCCACGAGCGCGCGCTGCAACCACCGGTCCGACGCGCTGTCGGTGGGCACGGCAACGCCCGCCTGCTGCGCATAGGCCCGGAATTGCGCCAGCGCGGCCGCCGGCAGGGCGGGGGACGCGGCGAGCGAATCCGCGCTGGGCAGCGACGCCGCGTTGGCCGAGACGTAGCCGTTGGCCCACGTGAGGACCGTGCCGGCCTCGTTCAGCCGCTCCAGCCAGTCGGGGGGCGCGGCGGCGGCGGGCACCATCACGTCGGGCACGATGCCGCCGCCGCCGTACACGGTGCGTCCGTGGTCGGTGTGGCAGCTCGGCCGGCCGGCGGTGTCCGAGGCCACGCCGGCCTCTTCAAAGTACTCGTATCGCGACGTGCCGCGGTACCGGCGCTGGATCACGCGCCCGCAAGGCGTCTTGAGCCATCCCACCACGAGCACCATCACGGAGCCGTCGGTGAGGGGGAAGCCCTGCATGATGAGCGACTTCCCGAACGTCGTCCCCCCCACGATGAGCGCCCGGTCGTGGTCCTGCAGCGCGCCGGCCACGAGCTCCGAGGCGCTGGCCGTGCCGCGATTGACGAGCAGCACCACGGGATACTTGCGCTCGCTCTTCCAGAACACGCGCCCGACGCGCACGGTATCGGCCACCGACGCCTTCCGGCCGGCGGACGTGTACACGATGTCGCCGCGCGGCAGGAAATCGCCGGCGATGCTCGCCGCCTGGTCCACGCGCCCGCCCCCGTTGTCGCGGAGGTCGAGCACGAGCCCCTTCATGCCGGCGTCCTCGAGCTTGCCCAGCGCGTCGTTGAGCTCGTCGGCCACCTTGTCGCCCTCGAACGTCGTGACGCGGATGTAGCCGGTGGTCGAGTCGAGCATCATCGCCACCGGCACGGCGGACGCCTCGTCCACGCGCTCGCGGCGCACGGCGCGGTCGAGCCGGACGAGCGACCCGTCGAGGCGCCGCCGCAGGAATTGCAGCGTCACGGTCGAGCCCGGGGCGCCGGCGAGCGCGAGATCCAGCTCGTCGGGCGACTGGGCGGCGATGGGATGTCCGTCGGCCGCCACCAGCTCGTCGCCGGGCAGGATGTCGAGCGACACGGCGCGCGACCCCGACGCCACCGACGTGACGAGGGGCGCGCCCTCGACGAACGTGAAGGTGATGGGGACGGGCACGAGCTTCCCGTCGTCGTACGCCTTCTGCTTGGCCGGGTCGAGGCGCTCGGCGGGAATCACGAACGAGTGCGGATCGGCCGCGTGTACCATGCCCTGGATCGCCGCCATCAGCAGGTCGTGCGGGTCGAGCGAGTCGGGGTGGTTCACCCGGATCTGGTTCAGCACCTGGCTGAACATGAGCAGATCCTCGGCGATCGAGCGGTGGCGCACGGGGGCGCGGAGGGTATCGGCCCGCTGGGCGCGCGCGGCGCCGGCGCCGGCCGTGAAGGCCAGCGC
>JBJKPA010000351.1:0-5184 GCA_046706905.1 Gemmatimonadaceae bacterium | reverse complement strand
CGTCGGGCGGCGGAACGCGCGGATCGCGGATGTCGTGCTGGATCAGCGTCGGCGTCCTGGCCTGCTTGATGTACGTGATCGGCGACGTCCTGGCGTAGAGCCTGGGCAGGTCCCACGGCGTGCCGCCCAGGTAGGAAATCGTGAACGGGTGGACGTCGGTGTTCACGTAGTACGTCATCCAGTCGGAGATCCCCGCGCCCACCGAGATCGCCTTGAACCGGGTCGTGGTGGTGGTGAGGAACGCCGAGATGTAGCCGCCTTCGCTCCATCCCATGGCGGCCATGCTGTCGGGAGCCACGATCCCGCGGTCGATCAGCGCCTGCACGCCGGACATCACGTCCCACGCGTCCCCGACGCCCAGGTTGTCGACGTTCAGTTTCTCGAACGCCTGCCCGTAGCCCGTCGAGCCCCGGTAGTTGGGCTTGAAGATCACGGCGCCCTTGGCCAGCCACTGGGGGAGCGGGTACACGTAGGTCTCGAACTGCTCGGGCAGGATCGGCACGTCGATGCCGGTGGGGCCGCCGTGAATTTCCACGATCAACGGGTGCCGCCGCGTGGAGTCGTAGTCGGCGGGCGTGATCAGCACGCCGCTGACCACGGTGCCGTCCTTGCTCTTCCAGTGCACCCAGCGCTCGGTGCCCATGGGCCAGTCCGCGACCTGGGCGGTCATGTCGGTGAGCCGGTCGGGGCGCCACGACTCGGCGCCCGTCAGGTAGACCTCGTCGAGACGCGTGGGCGTCGCCGAAACGAACGCGGCGGACCGTCCGTCACGCGTGTACTGCACGGAGCGGATCTCCCCCGGGCCGTCGGCGATCGTGGTGATCCGCCTGGAGTCGGGGTCCAGCCGGTCGAGCATCCGCTGCCCATCGTGCCAGCCAAGAAAGACGAGGCCGTTCGGCAGCCAGGCGACCGGGTTGGCGTTGTAGTCGTACGCGCCGGTCAAAAGCACGGGCTCGCCGCCCGTGGCGGGGACCCTGGCGATCTCGTCGGTCTGGTAGTACGCCGAATCCCTGTCCTGGGTCGCGAAGGCGATCCATTTGCCGTCGGGCGACCAGATCGGATCGTGATCGGCGCCCGGCCAGGTCACGAGCGGCCGGATCGCGTCGGCGGCGACGTCCACGACGGAGATGTCCTCGTGCGTGAACGAGGGCACGCGCTTGTTCGGTTGGTGGTCGAACGCGATCTCCGATCCATCGGGCGACCACGCGAAGCTCCCCACCGTGTAGGCGTCGCCTCCCGTCAGCCGGCGCAGCGCGGCCGAGTCATCCGGCAGCTTGGCGCCGTCCGCGGTGGCGAGCGCGCGGGCGACGTCGAGCACCCACAGGTGGCTCTGCGGCGCGTTCTCGGATTCGACGTGCCACTTGCCCCACTCCTTGTCGCGGTGCTGCATGGCGGTGGACTCGGAGTCGGGCATGGTGAGCGCGATGGACTTCCCGTCCGGGCTCCAGGCAAACGCGTCCACGCCGCGGCTGACGTCGGTCAGGGGGCGCGCCTCGCCGCCGTCGGCGCGAATCGCCCAGATCTGCCGGTGATCGTCGCGGGACGAGAGGAACGCGATCCATTTTCCGTCGGGCGACCAGGCGGGGTTGGACGAGCCGGCCTTCGCGTTGCGCGTGAGCTGGAACGGCGTCGCTCCGCGCCGGGCCAGCCAGATCTCGGTGTGATAGTCGTTCGCCGCCCAGTCGGCGCCGCTCACCGTATAGGCGACGGCCGCGCCGTCGGGCGCGATCGCCACGCCGCCCACCGATTTCAGGCTGAGTACCTCCTTGAAGCTCGGCGCGCCGGCAACGTTCTGGGCGCGGGCGGCCTGCGGCGGGACGAGCAGTGCGACGGCGATCAGCGTGACGGGGACGACGGCGAGGCGGGGGAGCATGGGAACACTCCGGGTCGGGTCGGGTCGGGTCGGGGCGCGGGAATGCTGGATTCTGGGGGCACAGGAAGAGCCTCGCAAGCGCGGCTCGCGCCGTTCCCTCGACTCACCGACTCACTCCCCCATGATTTCCATCCCATGCGCATGCTCCACGCCCTTGAGAAAGAGCACGAGCGGGAGACAAATCACAAAGAGCCCCGTGATCAGCACGAAGACGTGGTTGTACGACATCACGGCCGCCTGCTGGTGGACGAGTCCGTCGAGCAGGGTGAGCGCGCGCTGCGTGGCGGTGTAGGCGTCGGCGCCGGCGGCGCGCATGCCGCCCTGTACCATCTGCAGCCAGCGCCAGGTGGCGACGTCGGTGGCGCCAACGTGCCAGCTGATGATGTCGTGGTACCGTGCGATGCCGCTGGTGAGCTGGGTGGCGGAGAGCGCCACGCCCACGCTGCCGAACACCTGGCGGACCACATTATAGAGTCCCGATGCCGAGGTCATGCGGGGCTTCTCGACCGTGGCCAGCGCCGCCGTGCTGAGGGCGACGAAGATGAGCCCGAACCCCACGCCCTGCCACATCTGCGGCCAGAAGAGGTCCCAGAATCCGACGTCGCTCGACAGGTGCGTGAGCGCGTAGAACGAATACGCGCTCACGACGAGGCCGAGGC
This sequence comes from Gemmatimonadaceae bacterium, assembly GCA_046706905.1. Classification (GTDB taxonomy): domain Bacteria; phylum Gemmatimonadota; class Gemmatimonadetes; order Gemmatimonadales; family Gemmatimonadaceae; genus JAGWRI01. Next base: position 2,652 of record JBJKPA010000351.1, on the reverse strand, counting down.
CGACGAGCACGCGGGGGCCTATTCTATTGTAGGCGCGTCCCGCAATGGGCATGACCACCGCCATGGCCAGTCCGCGCGGCATGAGCACCAGTCCCGATTCGTACGCGCTGTAGCCCAGCAGGGTCTGGAGAAAGAGCGGGAGCAGGAAGAGCGCCGCATACAGGCCGAGCCCGAGGATGGCGCCGATGGCGGTGGCGGAGGTGAAGGCGCCGTTCCGGAACAGGCGCAGGTCCACGGCCGGCGTGTCGCTCTTCAGCTCGCGCCACACGAAGAAGGTGAGGCCCACGACGGCCACGATGGCGAGGCGCGTGATGAACGCCGAGTCCCACCAGTTGTCCTTCTCGCCGTTTTCCAGCATGAGCTGCAGCGCGCCCAGTCCCACGGTGAGCAGCGCGAGGCCCATCCAGTCGATGTGTCCCCTGGTGCGCACGAGGTACGGCGGGTCCTCGATGTACCGCATCACCATGAACACGTTGAAGACGCCGATGGGCACATTGATGAAGAACACCCAGGGCCAGGAGTACTGGTCGGTGATCCAGCCGCCGAGGGTGGGGCCGAACGCCGGAGCCAACACCACGCCCAGCCCGTAGATCCCCATCGCCACGCCCTGCTCCTGCGGCGGAAAGACCTCGCGCAGGATGGCCTGCGACACGGTGATCAGCACACCGCCGCCGATGCCCTGCACGATGCGCCAGACGACGATCGCGCCGAGCGTCGTGGACAGGCCGCACGCCATCGACGCCAGCGTGAAGCTCGCGATGCTGAACAGGTAGAAGTTCTTCCGGCCGAATCGCGAGCTGAGCATGCTCACGATCGGCATGATGATCACGTTGGAGAGGATGTAGCCGGTGACGACCCAGGTGATCTCGTCCACCGTGGCGCCCAGGGTGCCGCGCATGTCGGGGAGCGCGACGTTGACGATGCTCGAATCGAGCACGGCCATGATCGTGCCGATGAGCACGGTGCCGGCAACGACCCACTTGTTGGCGGGGGCCTTCTCGGCCATCGGGGGGAGGGCTGGGGGTGCCCCGAATCTACCTCGGCGCCGCGGGCGCGTAAGCCGGGGGGGAGGGTAGGCAAATCGCCTATTGCACCCACTCGCCCCCTTATGGACACTCGAATTACCGGCCCCGAACCGTGGAGCGCTCCCCCATGCGACCCCGACTCTCCATCTGCGTCCTGGCCCTGGCGATGCCGGCAGTGGCAAGCGCCCGGGCCCAGCAGGTCGATGCCTTCGCGAACCTTCCGCTGGTGGTGAATCGCGGCGACCAACTGCGCGTCGAGAACCAGTCGGGGCGGCGGGTGACGGGTCCCCTGGTCGCCTTCGCGCCCGGCGGACTCACGCTCGGCACGGGCGGCGCGGACAAACGGTTCAGCGCCGCCGACGTCCGCCGCGTCGAGCTGAGCACGGCGGAGTTCGAACCCGGGGGCTTGCTGATCGGCGTCGGGGCCTCGGCGGCGGCCGGGCTGCTGGCCTGCCCCGGTGGGTTCATCAAGGCCGAGTGCACCGGCATGACCACCGCGTTCGGCGCGGTGATCCTGGGGGCGCCGTACCTTCAGGCCCTGATTCCCCGTATGTTGGGGCAATTCCCGTCGTCGAGGATCGTGTATCAGGCGCCGGCCTCCGGTTTGCCGGTGCCCGGGACACGCGGTGAATCCGCATCCAGCCTGCTCGACGAGCTGGGGATGGGCGTCAACCTGGGGGACAGGGTCACCGCGGAGACGATGAGCGGCGAGCGTATATCGGGGCGAATCGTCGGACTGACCGACGACTGGCTGGCGATCGCGCTCGACCGGGGCGCGAGGCAGCTCGGCCGCGAGCAGATTCGGCGGGTCACCGTGGAACGTCGGCACGTGCGCGCCGCCGCATTCATCGGATACCTCGGGTTCGCGGCCGCCGAGGGTATGAGCTCGGGTCGGAATTCGGAGTCGGTCGGCGTGCCGTTCGCCGGTCTCCTGGGGGCGGGGGCCGGAGCGCTGATCGGCCTCGTGATCCACACGACGAGCGACGTCTATCCGGCGCCGGCCTGGCGGGTGTCGGTCGCGCCGAGCCTCGGCAACGGGCGGGTGGGCTTCGGGGCGACGTATCGTTGGTGAGAGCGTCGGGATGAGCGAGCGCTTCCGAACGCCGCATCCGCGGCCGCGGCTCATGAGCGTTCTTGGATCGGTGGTGGACCGGGGGGTGCTGCCGTACGTCACGCGGGTGCGGGCGATCCACCTGCCCGACGACGATGCGCACCGCCTGCGCGACGCGCTGGCGGGTCCGTGCGTGCTCACGCCCAATCATCCCGAGTACTTCACGGACTGGATGCTCGACAAGTGGATCGTGAGCCGATTCGCGCCGAGTGCGGCGTGCTGGGCCGACCCGCAGATCGTGAACGGGATGGGCCGGGCGATGACGTGGCTCTGGCTGTCGAACGGACTCGTGGCCGCCGTGCGCGGGCGGGAGCTGGAGAAGGCACTGGATCATTCCGCGCAGTGTCTCGCACGCGGCGACGGCGTGCTGATGCACCCCGAGGGCGAGGTCAACTGGGACAACGAGGCGCTGGGCACGCTGCGCTCGGGCGCCGTACGCGTGGCCGAGCGGGGCGCGGGACTGGCCGGCCGCCCGGCGCAGGTGGTGCCGCTCACCTGGTTCATCCGCTTCCGCGA
>JBJKPA010000350.1:0-3921 GCA_046706905.1 Gemmatimonadaceae bacterium | reverse complement strand
GGATAGCGCTGGCGCAGGCCCCGCGCCCCGAGCGGCGCGGCCAGCCGGTGCCACCAGTGGTCGCGGTACATCCAGCTCAGCACGCGCAATGGACCGGCCGCGTGAAGCGCGCCGCGGACGAGGGCGTACCGGCCGGCGTGCGCGTGCTCCCAGAGCCACCGGTTGGCGACGCCGATGCGCAGCCGCGGGGCGAAGGCCCGATCGGCCGCCAGCGCGTAGTCGGAGTCCTCGAGCATCGAGTGCGCGGCCAGCGCGCCCGAGCGGATGGCGAGGCGGATGCCGAATCCCCAGAGGAAGTCCTGGAGCCCGGCCGCCTCGCCCACGCACCGCGAGGCCCCGGACCACCAAGCGCCTTCGGCGCGCACGTGCCCCAGCCCGCCCACCGAGCGCGGATTCCGAACCCTGATCCCGCGCCGGTCGATGAGCAGCTCGCGCACCAGCGCGAGGCGCCGGTGAACCGACGGGAAGTCGTCGAACAGCATCGTGCAGCAGCAGCCGTAGCCCTCGGTGACGAGCAGATAGGCGTAGCCGCCGGGGGCCGCCTCGTCGTTGAGCAGGGCGATCGCCATATCGGGGGCGTCGGTCTCGAACACGATGCCGGCGTCGATCGCGAACGGCGCGCGTCCGCGCGGCCCGGTGGCCTCGATGTCGGCCGTGCCCTCGGGGCACGCGGTGTCGAAGCGGATGGCCACGCCCAGCGCCAGCGCCTGCCGGGCCAGCGAGCGGTCGAGCGAGCCGGGGACGTCGCCGCGCTTCACGACGTAGAACGCCGGCGATTCGAAGGCGAACGCGTCGTCGTGCACGCCGTCGGTCTGGATGCCATGGCGGAAGGGCGCGGCGTGGAAGTCGGTCTCGATGCCCAGCGCGCGCACCTCGGCCAGCGCGTCGCCACCGCCGCTCCAGTTCTCCAGGCCCTGGAGGTCGCCGCTGAACCGCGCGCCGCAACGCGAACGGCGCTCGAATACCTCGACGTCGCGCCCGGCGCGGGCGAGGACGATCGCGGCCGCGAGGCCCGAGGGCCCCGCGCCGGCGATCCGAACGGGACGATTCGCGGAGCCGGTCATTGCACTGCGAAGTCTCGCCGGCCCGGAAATGCGCCGCAAGCCGGCTCCGCCTTCAACTGTCGTACAGATTTCGCCTACCCGGGCAGCTGCCGCGGGTCGGGCTTCATCACGAAGGTCTGCTCCATCGTCTTGCCGTTCACCGTGAGCCGCGCTGTGAACGTGCCCGTCATCTGCTGCGGCGGCCCGCTGGGCCGGCCGCGCCCGCGACCGCCCCCGAATCCGCGGCCGAAGCCGCCCATCGGGTTGAACACCACGCGGTGCATGCCGGCCGAGGACTCGAACGGCTTGGGCTCGGGGCGCCAGAGCGCCGTCGTGTTCGGAATGCCGCCGCGTCCCCCGCGGCCGCCGAATCCGCGGCCTCCACGGCCGCCGCGTCCCGCCGGCATGGGCATCCGCCCCGCGGCGCCCGTCTCCTGATCGTAGGTCGCGCGCACCGTGCCCGACTCGTCCACCACCTCGATCTTCGCGTCGGGGGCGTCGTGGGCCAGGTAGTAGTCGAGATACGCACCCACCGGCGGGTTCTCGGCCTGCGGCTCGTCCTTCTGCAGCGGCGTGCCGTTGTCCCCGCCCTGGAGGTAGTTGTACGCGTCGGCGGGCTTGAACAGATAGGCGTCGGACGCGGCGATCGTGTCGTTGATCTGCCGTAGCGTGCTGATGTCGTCCACCACCCAGATGCCGCGCCCGTGCGTGCCGACGATGAGATCGCCCGAGTACACCTGGAAGTCGCGCACCGAGGTCACCGGCAGGTTGAGTTGCAGCGGCTGCCAGTGGTCGCCGGCGTCGAACGAGACGAACGCGCCGCGCTCGGTGCCCGCGAACAGCAGCCCGTCGCGCTCGGGATCCTCGCGCACCGTGTGGACGTACACGCCCTTGGGCAGGCCGCGGGCGATGAGCGTCCAGGTCTTGCCCTGATCGCGCGTGCGGTAGACGTACGGGTCGAAGTCCTGGAGCTGGTGTCGGTCCACGCTGGCGTACGCCGTGTTGAAGTCGAAGTGCGAGGCCTCGACCATCGTGACGCGGCTCCACGGCGTGAGCGCCGGCGGCGTCACGTCGGTCCACGTCTTGCCGTCGTTCAGCGTGAGCTTGATCAGTCCGTCGTCGGTGCCGATCCAGAGCATCGGCACGAGCAGCGGCGAGGGCGAGATGGTGTACACCACGCCGCCGTTGCCGCGGTTGGGATCGATGTCGGCGGCGCCCGCCTGGTCGAGCGTCGGCGGCACCGTCACCGGCGTCCGCGTGAGATCGTCGCTGATCCGCGTCCAGGTCTGCGCCGAGTCGCTGGACTTGAACACGTACTGGTTGGCGTAGTACAGATTGCGCGGATCCGCCATGGAGAGCACCAACGGTTGCGTCCAGTCGGTGCGCGTCTTCACGCCCTCGGGCACGCGCGGCGAGGTCGTGCCGGCGATCATGCGATTGAGCGCCAGGTCGTACCGGCCGCCGGTGCCGCCGTAGATGATGCCGGGGTGCAGCGGATCGCCCGCCGTGTAGCCGCTCTCGCCGCCGGCGCCGATCGGCTCCCAGTCGCGCATCGAGATCTCGCCGAACTTGCCCCGGTCGCACACGGCCACCGAGCCGGAGTCCTGCTGCGCGCCGGTCACCCAGTACGGGAAGCGGTAGTCCACGGAGATGTGGTACATCTGGGCCGTGGGCTGGTTGAGCCAACTGCTCCACTCCACCTGGCGCGGGTCGGCGGTGCGCGCGTTGGTCGTGATGACCGTGCCCTGGTCGCTGGCCACGATCATGATGTTGGAATCGTCGGGCGAGACCCAGGCCTGATGGTAGTCGTCGCCGCCCGGTGAGCCGCGCACCGGAACCCACGTCTTGCCGCCGTCCATCGTACGCGAGACCGAGACGTTGGACACGTACACCGTGTCGGGGTCCTTCGGGTCGCACACCACGTGCTCGAAGTACCAGCCGCGGCCCCACAGCGCCGGATCGGCCGACATCTTGGTCCAGTGCTCGCCGCCGTCGTCGGAGCGGAAGAATCCGCCCTGCCCCACGGCGCCCTCACCGAACGAGGTCGTGGCCGGCTTCTCGCCCGGGAGCAGCTCGAGATTGTCGAGCACCGCGTACACGCGGTTCGGATGACTCGGGGCGATCGCGATGCCGCTCTTGCCCATGCCCTTCACGGGCAGCCCGTTGGTCAGCTCCTTCCACGTATTGCCACCGTCGGTGGACTTGTAGATGCCGCCGCCCGGACCGTTGGAGGGCGCGTACACGAACCAGGGCGGGCGCCGCGTGTTCCACAGCCCGGCGTAGACCACGTCCGGATTGCGCGGATCGATCTGGACCTCGATCGCGCCCACGTCCGGGCCCTTGTACAGCACCTTTTGCCAGCTCTTGCCGCCGTCCTTCGTGCGGAAGATGCCGCGCTCCGGATTCGAGGCGTAGAAGTGCCCGACCGCCGCCACGAAGGCGACGTTCGGGTTGTGCGGATGGACGGCGATCTTCCCGATGTGCTGTGTGTCGTCCAGGCCGAGGTGGGTCCACGACTTGCCGCCATCGGTGGACTTGTAGACGCCGTTGCCGAACCCCGTCGAATCGCGGAGCGTGCACTCGCCGCTGCCGACGTACACCGTGTCGGGCGCCGAGGGCGCCACCGACACGGCGCCGATCGAGGCCACCGACTGCCCGTCGAACACCGGCTCCCAGACGCGGCCCGCGTCGATGGATTTCCAGAGGCCGCCGTTCACCGAGCCGAAGTAGAACTCGTTGGGGCGTCCCGGCACGCCGGTCACGGCGTCCGTGCGGCCGCCGCGGAAGGGGCCGAGGAGCCGCCACTCGAGCCCCGAGAACAACTGGGGATCCACCGGCGCGCTGAGCGGCGCGGTGCGCACGATGCCGTCGGCCAGGG
>JBJKPA010000349.1:0-7875 GCA_046706905.1 Gemmatimonadaceae bacterium | reverse complement strand
CCGCCGAGCAACTGCGCATCGCGGCCAGCAGCTTGGCGTCGCCGCAGCCGACGTCCACCACCGAACGCGCGTGCGTGAAGCGCAGGATGCGGTCGGCGAAGCCGGCCCAGTCCCATTCGGCGTCGGCGTGGAGGTCCCAGAAGGCGTCGTCGTAGCCGTCGGGGGAGCGGCCGAGCGCCGTGGCCAGGCGCCAGCGCGCGTATCGCACGGGGGCGATGGCCCGGTGGAGCGCGGCGTGGAGCCGCGGGGCGCGGGCGCGGAGCACGGCCTTGAGTCGCCGGATCACCGGCGGGATTCCGGGTCAGCGATTGGCAACGGATGGGGTGGGATTCGAACCCACGGTACGCTTTTGACGTACACACACTTTCCAGGCGTGCGCCTTAAACCACTCGGCCACCCATCCAACAGACGGCGCGCTCACCGGTCGAGACCGTGGCGGCGCGCCGAATATGACCTGAAGCAGCGGACAGGGTGAGATTCGAACTCACGATACCGTTGCCGGTATGCCGGTTTTCGAGACCGGTGCCTTCAGCCACTCGGCCACCTGTCCAGGAACCACCAAAATTAGACCGCAAGTCACGCCGAGTCAACGCGATGCAGTGCGACCCGGCGCGCGTCCCTCACGGCGACCCGGCCACGGGCACCGGGATCGGCGGCGCCGCGACGTCGCCCGACAGCTCGGCCTGCTTCCGCCCCAGCCAGATCCCCAGCATGAGCCACACGGCGGCCATCGGCACCGCCGCGAAGGCGATGCCGGCCAGGCCGAGACCCAGCGCGGTGAGGCCGGCGTAGGTCCACACCGCGATCTGGTCGCCGCCGCGGTAGACGAACGTCTCGATGAACGCCTTCGCCTTGTACTTGTCCTCGCGCGGCACGACCGTGTAGAGCACCTCGGTGGCCGGATTGGTGAGCGAGTAGTTGCTCGCCCGGCGCAGCACGATGAACACGGCCAGCGTGGCGAACACCGGGATCGTGCCCAGTGCGCCGAACCCGATCATCGTGAGCACGGGCAGGATGGCCAGCGTCGCGGTGAGCCCGACCCACCGGATGACGCGGCCGGTGAGGAACATCTCGATGAGCACGGTGAGGGTCTGGCTGAAGAAGTCGATCCGCGCCAGCACCTCGGTCTGCGCGTTGCGGCCCACGAAGAAGCGGCCCACGATGTCGGTCTGCTCGGCGTAGAGGAAGGTGTTCCCGATCGTGTAGAGGATCAGGAACACGGCGATCGCGGCCAGATAGGGCGAGGTGATCACGCGCCGGAAACCCGCCCACGCGCTCCCGCCGATCGGCTTCCGGTCCAGCTGCTCGGTATTCACCGCCGTCGCGTCGCCCAGCGACGTGACCGGAAAGAGCACGACCATGAGCACGGCCAGCTCGAGCAGCGCCGCCGATACGAGGAGCAGGTTCTTGGTCCCGATGCGGCTCGCCATGAGCGCGGTGAGCCCCGACCCGGCGATCGCGCCCAGCGTGCCGCCCACGCCGATGAAGCCGAACAGCCGCTTCCCCTGGCCGCTCCGGAACACGTCGGCCATGAAGCACCAGAACACCGACACCACGAACAGGTTGAACACGCTCGTCCAGATGTAGAACACGCGCCCCGTCCACACGTCGCCCGCCGAGCCCTCGGCGGGGGCGACGAACCGCATGACGAGGTAGAAGACGAGCAGGTTCGAGACGAAGAAGTGGTACGTGTACGGGATGAACTTCCGCACCGGGAAGCGCACGACGAGCGCCGAGAAGAACGGATTGCATACGAGCATTGCGGCGAGCGTGCCCGTCCAGAGCCACGGCAGCCGTGACACGCCCGACGTGACGGCGACCTCGTCGCGGATCGGCCGCAGGATGAAGTAGCCGCTGAGGACGAAGAAGAAGTACCCGAACGCCATGAGCATGGCGCGGGTCTCCTCGGGCCGGACGTCCACGACCCGCGCGAGCAGGCCGTGGAGGGATCGCTCGCCGGGATCGCTCACTTCGCGCCCTGGGCCGCGTGCCACGCGGCGAGCACCTCGGCCTCCTTCTCGGCGGAGATGCCGGCCACGGCGCCCTGCGCCAGCGCGTCGAGCGCCTTCTGCGGGCGCGTGCGGTTCCAGTCCAGCGTGTCCTTGGCCGTCACGGCGAGCGTGCGGAAGGTGAGTCCCGCGGCCAGCGCGCGGGCGTTGCTGCGGCGCAGGAAGCCCAGCGTGGGCCCGACGGGCGGCACCCACACCGGCATGTGGCGCCACGCGTGGACGCCGTGCGCGGTGAGGAAGTCGGTCGGCACCCACGTGAATTGCGCCCCGGCCGTGGTCACCGCCCGGATGCCGTATAAGAGTTCGGCCATGTTCATCGGGTGCGCGGGCCCGACGGCGTTGTAGATGCCCATCGTGCGGTTCTCGGCCACGCGGATCGTCCACTCGGCCAGGTCGCGCGCGTCGATGAACTGCGTGGGATCGTCGGGGTTGTCGGGGGAGAGCACCTCCCCGCCCTTGTCGATGCGGTACGGCCAGTACGTGAACCGGTCGGAGCGGTCCAGCGGGCCGACGATCAGCCCGGGCCGGATGATCGTGTTGATGCCCGGGTACGTCTTCTCGACCAGCCCCTCACAGAAGGTCTTGAACGCGCCGTAGTACTTGCGCGCCTCCGACGCCGGGACGGTGTACGGATCCACACCGGCGGGCATCGGCGTCAGCCCGTCGATCTCGTCGGCGCCCGGATGGCTGTTGTCGGGATACACCGACATCGTCGAGATGAAGATGTAATGCCCGGTGTGCCCGGCCATGTACTTCGCCACGTTGCGCACCCAGATCGGCGACGTGGTGGGATTGTCGATCACGACGTCGAACCGCTTCCCGGCCAGCGCCGACGTGTCGTCGTTGAGATCGCCGATCAGCTCGGTGACCTCGCCCTTGAACATGTTCGGGCGCGTCTTGTTGCGGTTGAACAGGGTGACCCTGTGTCCGCGCTCCAGCGCGTAGTTCACCTGGGCGGGACCGGTGAATCCGGTGCCCCCGATGATCAGGATGTCGAGCGGCGTCCCCGCGCGGGCGACGGGGCGGCGGGGCGTCTCGCCGGCGCGTGGCGGGCGCTCGCCGAGGGCCAGCTCGGGCACGGCGCCCAATCCGATTGCGCCGCCCAGGGCGGCGGACCATTTGACGAAGCTGCGGCGGCTGGGGGACATGCGGGCCACTCCGGGAGTCGGTGGGGACGGCGGTTCCGGAACGGCACGAAGATGGCGGCAACCGGCGGCCGCCGATAGAGGGAACGGCTAGTCGGCGCGCCTGGCGGCGAAGAATTCGCGCAGCAGCGCGCCGCAGCGCGCGTCGTCCACGCCACCGCGCACCTCGGGACGGTGGTTGAGTTTCGGATGCCGCACCACGTCGCCCACCGACCCGGCCATCCCGGCCTTGGGGTCCCACGCCCCGAACACGAGCCCCGCCAATCGCGCGAGCACGATCGCGCCGGCGCACATCGCGCACGGCTCGAGCGTGACGTACAGCGTGCAGTCCTCGAGACGCCAGTCGCCCAGCGCGGCCGCCGCCTGCCGGATGGCCAGCAGCTCGGCGTGCGCCGTGGGGTCGTGGTCGCGCACGGTGCGGTTGCCGGCGCGGGCCACGATCACGCCGTGGCGCACGACGACCGCGCCCACGGGAACGTCGCCCGCCCCGGCGGCGGCCGTCGCTTCGGCCACCGCCGCGTCCATCCAGGTCGCGTCGGACCCGGGCGTCACGCGGTGGCGGCCGCTTCCACGGGCGCCTGGCCGTGCTCGAACACGAGCTGCCCGTTGTCGCCCAGCGCGACCACCACGCGGTCGCCCTCACCGAAGTGCCCCTCGAGCACCTCGAGCGCCAGCGGGTTCTGCACCAGCCGCTGGATGGCGCGCTTGAGCGGCCGCGCGCCGAACGCCGGGTCGTAGCCCTCGCGGGCCAGGAGCTCCTTGGCCTCGGGCGTGACCTCGAGCGTGAGCTTGCGGTCGGCGAGCAGGTGCTCGAGATGCGCGAGCTGCAGATCCACGATGCGCACGATCTCGGCCTCGCCCAGCGGGCGGAAGATCACGACGTCGTCCACGCGGTTGAGGAACTCGGGACGGAAGTGCTGGTGCAGCGCCTGCGTCACTTCGCGCTCGGTCGCCTCCCAGTCGCCGCCCATGTGCTCCAGGATGTAGTGGCTGCCGATGTTCGACGTCATGATGATCACGGTGTTGCGGAAGTCCACCGTGCGCCCCTGCGAGTCGGTCAGCCGCCCGTCGTCCAGGATCTGCAGCAGGACGTTGAACACGTCCGGATGCGCCTTCTCGATCTCGTCGAACAGGATCACCGAATAGGGGCGGCGGCGCACCGCCTCGGTGAGCTGCCCGCCCTCCTCGTAGCCCACGTAGCCCGGCGGCGCGCCGATCATCCGCGCCACGGCGTGCTTCTCCATGTACTCCGACATGTCGAGGCGCACCATCGCGCGCTCGTCGTCGAACAGGAATTCGGCCAGCGCGCGCGCGGTCTCCGTCTTGCCCACGCCCGTGGGGCCGAGGAAGATGAACGACCCGATGGGCCGGTTGGGATCCTGCAGGCCCGCCCGCGAGCGCCGCACCGCGTTGGCCACCGCCTCGACCGCCTCGTTCTGCCCGATGACGCGCTCGGCCAGCTCCTGGTCGAGCAGCGTGAGACGCTCCCGCTCGCTCTCCAGCATGCGCGACACGGGAATGCCCGTCCACCGCGCGACCACCTCGGCGATGTCGTCGGCGGTGACCTCCTCCTTGAGGAACTGGGGCCGCCCGCCCTGACTGGCGAGCCGGGCCTCGGCCTCCTTCATGTTGCGCTCCAGCTCCGGGATGCGGCCGTAGGTCAGCTCGGCGGCCTTCGCCAGATCGCCGGCCCGCGTGGCCTGGTCGGCGGCGAGGCGCGTCTGCTCGATCTCCTGCTTGATCTTGCCGACGTTGCCGAGGGTCTCCTTCTCCTGCTGCCACTGCGCCTTCATGCCCGAGCTCTTCTCCTGGAGCTCGGCCAGCTCGCGGTTCAGGGCGTCGCGCCGCTCGACCGACGCCCGGTCCTTCTCCTTCTTGAGCGCGGTGAGCTCGATCTGGAGCTGCATGATGCGGCGCTCCACCTCGTCGATCTCCTGCGGCATCGAGTCGATCTCGATGCGCATGCGCGAGGCGGCCTCGTCGATCAGGTCGATGGCCTTGTCGGGGAGGAAGCGGTCGCCGATGTAGCGGTTGGAGTGCGTGGCGGCGGCCACGATGGCGCCGTCGGTGATGCGCACGCCGTGGTGCGCCTCGTAGCGCTCCTTGAGGCCGCGCAGGATGGCGATCGTGTTCTCCACGCTCGGCTCGCCCACGTACACGGGCTGGAAGCGCCGCTCCAGGGCGGCGTCCTTCTCCACGTGCTGGCGGTACTCGTCGAGCGTCGTGGCACCCACCACGTGCAACTCGCCGCGGGCGAGCATCGGCTTGAGCATGTTGCCGGCGTCCATCGCGCCCTCGGCCTTGCCCGCGCCGACCAGCGTGTGCAGCTCGTCGATGAAGACGATGAATTTGCCCTCGCCCTCGGTGATCTCCTTGAGCACGGCCTTGAGCCGCTCCTCGAACTCGCCGCGGTACTTGGCGCCGGCGATCATCGCGCCCAGGTCGAGCGCCACGAGGCGCTTGTTCTTGAGGCTCTCGGGGACGTCGCCGTTCACGATGCGCTGGGCCAGCCCCTCGACGATCGCCGTCTTGCCCACGCCGGGCTCGCCGATGAGCACGGGGTTGTTCTTGGTGCGCCGCGAGAGCACCTGGATCACGCGGCGGATCTCCTCGTCGCGCCCGATCACCGGGTCGAGCTTGCCGCGCCGCGCGGCGTCGGTGAGATCGCGCGTGTAGCGCTGCAGCGCCTGGTACTGGTTCTCGGGGCTCTGGTCGGTCACGCGATGCGAGCCGCGCACCGCGCCCAGGGCCTCGAGCAGCGCGTCGTGCGCCGCGCCGGCGTCGTTCAGGATCCGCTTGCTCTCGGTGCTCTTGGCGTCGGCCAGCGCCACCAGCAGGTGCTCGGTGGACACGTACTCGTCGCCGAGCTTCTTGGCCTCGTCCTCCGCCTTGTCGAACACGCTGCTCAGCTCGCGCGACAGCGTGGGCTGGGCGTCGCTCTGCTTGGGCAGCCGCCCGATCTCGCGCCCCACCTGCTCCCGGATGGAGGTCACGTTCGCGCCCAGCTTCTGGAGCATGGGCACGACGATGCCCTCGTCCTGCGCGAGGAGCGCGGCGAGCAGGTGCAGGTCGTACACCACGGGATTGCCGGCACGGCGCGCCTCGGACACGGCGTCGTTCAGCGCTTCACCGGCTTTGACGGTCAGACGGTCGGGATTGATCATGGGTTGGCTCTCGGTTGGCGCGCCGCCATGGCCCGCCAAGAGAATCTTGTGGCAAACCGGGTGCCGAGTGAACCCGCCATACCGGCGGGATTCGGGCGCCGGGGGTGCGCCAGAGTCGCGGAGGGCTGCCGCCGGGGCGCACCCGGACGAAAAACGGAGCGCCCCGGCGGATGCCGGGGCGCTCCAGGTGGTACGTGGATCGCCAGCGATTACTTGGCGCTGAACATCTTCCGGACCAGGCGTTGCCCATCGATCACGAGTTCGTACACGTACAGCCCCGAGGGAGCCTCCGTGTTCGTGTTCATGAGCTTCCCGTCCCAGTATGCGGTGTAGCTCCCGCAACTGAGGGTCAGGTTAGACACCGGCCGGCCGACCGCCGCACTGGCGCCCGACGTGGACGAGCCCCCCTGCAGGGTTGGCACGGCAACGAGCTGTGCCAGGATGTTGTAGACCCTGAGAGAAACTGTGTGCGGTGCCCCCCCATCCGAGCACGTCGAGTCTCCGATCGTGAACGGGATGAAGGTCTCCGGATTGAAGGGATTGGGATAGTTTTGGCCCAAGCCCCCAACGCTGCGCCCTCGGGGCGGACTGCTCGATTGCCCCGCCGCGTACTTTGGCGTGAACGCACAAAGGGCGAGCGCGAGCGCTAGCGCTGCCCAGCGGTTCAACATGTGTACTCCGGGCTAACGAAACAGGATTGTCTTGCAGACTCCTGAAAGGGTGAATGACACACCTGTACTTCTGCCGAAATACTAGGGTCCGGCCCGCGGCGTGTCAAGAAACCATCACTAATGGAACGATTGAAACGACAGAAGGTTACGCATTTCCCGCCGGCGCGGCCCAGACCCGCCCGTCCCCGCGCCGCACCGTCAGACCGGCGCGATCGCAGTACTCCAACAGCGGAATCAGGTACTTCCTGGTGAGCCCCGTGGCCTCCCTCAACTCGCTGGGAGTGGCCGCCTTTCCCCCAGAGAAACCCTGTCGGATCCGCTCCGTAATCTGGGCCAGATTGCCCGTCGTATAGTACCGATTTTCTTCGACTTGGACGATTTCAGCGCGCTGGGACAGGAGCCGCAGAACTGCGCCGGTCTCCGCCCCGAATTCCCCCGTCAATTCCCCGACCGACGGTGGCTCGGCGCCCGCCGCAGCCAGCCGGTCCAGGATCCGGCCCATCAGGGCCTCCTGCCCCCCCGTGAGCTTGGGCCGCCACCCGCGGCGGCGGACCTCGCCCCCATCCGTTTCGATCGCCCCGCGCGCCACCCCGTGCCGGACGATCGCCTCGGCCAGCTCCGGCGGGGTCCTGAGGCGGGTCCGGAGCTCCTGCAGCGACGCGCCGGTGGACAGCGGATGCGCACGGTGGAAGCCGTCGAGGAATTCCACGACCCGGGCACTCGCCGCGTCCATGACCGAGTGCGCCACGATCCGATCGCTTCCGTCCACGGACACCGCATCGGCCTCGCGTATGGCCTCCGCGACCGCGGCCCAGCCCGCGCCCAGTCTGATCGGAAGCTCGCCGAGGCCGGGCCGCGCGGGGTCGCGCTCGCGTCGCTTCCGATC
>JBJKPA010000348.1:0-6356 GCA_046706905.1 Gemmatimonadaceae bacterium | reverse complement strand
CGGCCGGGGCGAGCGCATCCACCGGGAGTCCGGCCGCGCGGCGCTCGGCCAGGATCGCCGGCGCGAGCGCCCACCCGGCGACGCGATCGAATCCGATGTAGTGGAGCCGGTCCACGAGCGGCGTCAGGTCCGTCTCGGCCGCCACGACCAGCACCACCGGGCACTCCTCCGGCGCCACGGATCCGAAGTAGCTCGTGAACGACCGGGACTTCGGCACGCAGATCGTGCCGGGCACGAACTCGCGCATGAACGCGGCGGAGGGGCGCGTGTCCACGGCGAGCGTGCCCGCCGCGATCGCGGCGTCCAGCTCGGCGGCCGACAGCCGGCGGGGCGGGGTGCCGCTCTCGCGCTCCGGCATGCCGTCGCGGTTCACGCGCTTCATGCGCGCGAAGTAACGAGGCGGCTCGGGCTGGGCCGAGAGGATGTCGCGCACGAACGCGTCCTCATCGGCGGCGCGGAGCGCGGCGTTGGTGAGCCGCTCGAAGCCCAGCGTGGACTGCGGCATCGAGCCCAGCGCCTTGCCGCACGCCGAGCCGGCCCCGTGCCCGGGCCAGTGCTGCAGGTAGTCGGGGAGCGACCCCGCCTGCTGCAGCGAGGCGAAGAGCTCCCGCGCCGACGCTTCCATGGTATCGGCCACGCCGGCGGCGCGCTCGAGGAGGTCCGGGCGCCCGACGTCGCCCACGAAGATGAAGTCGCCGCTGAGCATCCCGAGCGGCTCGTCGGACACCGTCGTGTCGGTGACGAGAAAGGCGAGGTGCTCGGGGGTATGGCCGGGGGTGTGGATCGCGCCGAGGCGCACCGTGCCCACTTCGATGGTGTCGCCGCTGGCGAGAAGGGTTTGACGGTAGGACGGTAGGACGGTAGGACCGTTCACGGCGTTCTCGGGCACGCCGTCATACTGTCCTACCGTCCTACCGTCATACGGCGCGTAGCGCCAGTCGGCCCCGCCGGCGCCGGAGAGCCAGAGCGTTCCACCAACCGAGCGGGCGAGACTCCGCGCCCCCGACACGAAGTCCGCGTGAATGTGGGTCTCGGTCACGTCGGTGATCGCGAGCCCCTCCTCGCTCGCCGCCCGCAGGTAGCGTTCGACGTCGAGCATCGGGTCCACGACGATCGCGCGGCGGGTGGATTCGCAGCCGATCAGATAGCTGGCCTGCGCGAGCTCGTCGTCGTAGAGGCGGCGGAAGATCATGGCGCGGGGTTGGGGGTGGCGGGGGTTCGCGAAATCTATGCCGTCCGGGCGCCCCGCGCGCCTCTGGCGCGGCCCCCGCACCGATGAGACGTTTCGGGCGTTGCCGGGCACGTCCACCCTCAGGGCCTTCACCCGAACCGTCCAGCCATGCGCAGACCTTCCCCCGCTCTCGCTGCCTGCCTCCTGCTCGTTTCCGCCGCGACCCTCGCCGCGCAGGCGCCCAAGCGTCCCCTCAGCCGCACCGACTGGGACCACTGGAAATCCATCACCGGCACGGCGATCTCGGCCGACGGCAAATGGGTGGCGTACTCCCTCACCCCGCAGGTGGGCGACGGCGAGTTCGTGGTGCGCGCCACGACCGGCGCCACCGAGTACCGCATTCCGCGCGGATTCATCGGCCGGCCGAACATGGTCCCGGGCGCGAACGGGCGCGGCAACGCCGTGCCCGGCGGCCGGCTGTCGGCCGACTCGCGCTTTGCCGCCGTGCTCACCTACGCGCCGATGACGGCGTTCGACTCGGCGCGCCACGCGGGCCGCGGCGGCCGCCCCGGGCGTCCGCCCAAGGCCAAGCTGGCCATCGTGAGCCTGGCCACCGGCAACGTCACGATCATCGCCGACGTACGCGGGTTCGAGATGCCCGCCGACGTGGGCGGGTGGATCGCCTATCAGATGGATGAGGACACCACGGGGGCCAACGGCAACGGCCGCGGTGGACGTGGGGGCGGCGCGGCATCGGCCGACTCGAACGGCCATCGCAAGACGCCCGGCGCCACGGTCGTGCTGCGCAACCTGACCACCGGCGCCGAGACGCGCCTCGAGCACGTGGCGAGCTACGCCTTCGACGACAGCGCGAAGTGGCTGGGCTACGTCGTCTCGACCAAGGACGGCGAGGGCGACGGCGCGTTCGTCCGCGCGCTCGGCGGCGGCGCGGCCACCGCGCTCATGGCCGGCAGGGGCGACTACCGCGACTTCACGTTCGATCGTTCGGGCACGCAGGTCGCGTTCGCGTCCGACCGCGACGACTACGCCGCGAAGACGCCGCACTACACGCTCTATTACGCCTCGCTCCGGGACGCGAAACCGGTGACGGTGGCAACGGCCGGCACCCTCGGCCCCGATCTGCTGGTGGCCGACTACGGCCGCGTCGCGTTCAGCCGCGACGGGAGCACCATCGAGTTCGGCGTCGCCCCTCCGCGCCCCGACACCGTGCCGCACGACTCGCTGTACGACAAGGCGATCTTCGACCTCTGGAGCTGGAAGGACGCCGAGCTGATGCCGCAGCAGAAGGCGCAGGCGGCACGTGACCGGAACAGGACATACCTCACGCTCTACCACATCGCCACCCGGAAGCTCGTACGGCTCACCGACGATTCGGTGCCCAGCGCGACCGTGTCGCCGGACGGCCGCGTGGCGATGGAGACGAGCGGCGTGCCCTACGCCATCGCATCCATGTGGGGCGACGGGGGCACCGACGTCTACGCCGTGGACGCGGCGACCGGCCGGCGCACGCTGGTGAAGAAGGAGCTGCGCGGCAACCGCGCCGCGCTCTCGCCGGGCGGACGGTTCATCGTGTACATGGACGGCGGCCACTGGTACGCGTACGACCTCTCGACGAGCCGCGTCGCCGATCTCACCGGCCGGCTGGCCGGCGACCGGTTCGACAACGAGCTGGACGACCATCCGGACATCGCGCCGGCGTACGGCATCGGCGGGTGGACGCCGGGCGACCGCAGCGTGCTGCTGTACGACCGCTACGACATCTGGGAAGTGGATCCCACCGGGGCGAAGGCGCCCGTCGTGTCCACCGATTCGGTGGGCCGCCGCCGGCACGTGATCTTCCGCGTCGTGGATCTAAATCGCGAGGACCCGTTCCTCGACCCCAAGCAGCCGCTCCTGCTGAGCGCGATGAACGAGGACACCAAGGTCGCCGGCTTCTATACGATGAAGCTCGGCGCGCGCGAGGCGCCGCACGAGATCGTGATGGCACCGGCGGACTTCGGCACCCCGCTCAAGGCCAGGCACGCGGCCCAGCTCGTGGTCACGCGCGGCACCTTCGAACAATTCCCGGACCTCTACACCGGCACCGATCTGGCGCGGATCACGCGGATCTCCGACGCCAACCCGCAGCAGAAGGACTTCATCTGGGGCACGGCGGAACTGGTGCACTGGACGAGCGAGGACGGGATCCCGCTCGAGGGGATCCTCTACAAGCCGGAGAACTTCGACCCGTCCAGGAGGTACCCGATGATCACGTACTACTACGAGCGGCTGTCGAACAACCTGTACCACTACGTGCCGCCGGGTGGGCGCAACATCATCAACCCCACGCACTACGTGTCCAACGGGTACCTGATCTTCGAGCCCGACATCCCGTACGAGATCGGCTATCCGGGGCCGAGCGCGGTGAAGGCGATCGTGCCGGGCGTGCTCGCGCTGCTCGCGCGCGGCTACGTGGACTCGGCGCGGCTCGGCATCCAGGGGCACTCGTGGGGCGGCTACCAGACGGCCTTCCTGATCACGCAGACCCATCTGTTCCGGGCCGCGATGGCCGGCGCCCCGGTCTCGGACATGTTCAGCGCCTACGGCGGCATCCGCTGGGCGTCGGGGCTCAACCGCTCGTTCCAGTACGAGCACACGCAGAGCCGCATCGGCGGGTCGATCTGGGAGGAGCCGCTGCGGTATCTCGAGAACTCCCCGCTGTTCTGGGCCCGGCGGATCGAGACGCCGCTCCTCATCATGCACAACGACGGCGACGGCGCGGTGCCCTGGTATCAGGGCATCGAGATGTACATCGCGCTGCGGCGGCTCGGGAAGGAAGTGTACCTGATAGATTACAACGGCGACGAGCACAACCCGACGAAGCGCGCCAACCAGATGGACATCGCGATGCGGATGCAGCAGTTCTTCGACTACCACCTGCGCGGGTTCCCGGAGCCCGATTGGATGATCCACGGCATTCCGTACCTCCAGAAGGGGCGGGATCAGCTCGGACATCCGGCCGGCGTGCCGGCCCCCGACCACCACGACGGGCATTCGGGCTCGGACGGCCCGTCCCACCCGTAAAGGAGCGCGAGCCATGGCGGACGTCATCGACTACAAGATCATCGGCGACGACCTGCAGGCCGTCATCATCACCCTCGACTCCGGCGAGCGCGTGATCGCCGAGGCCGGGGCGATGATGTTCATGCAGGATGGCATCCGGATGGAGACCACCCTCGACCCGAACGCATCGGGCGGCGGGATGGTCGGGAAGCTGCTCGGCGGCGCCAAGCGGGCCCTGAGCGGCGACTCCTTCTTCATGACGACGTTCACCAACGGCGTCGCGCCGCCGCGCCAGGTGGCGTTCGCCGCCGTCACGCCGGGCAAGGTGCACCCGGTGGATCTCAAGGACTGGGGCGGGCAGGTCATCGCCCAGCGCGACGCCTTCCTCTGCGCGGCGCGGGGGATCAACGTGTCGGTGGCGTTCTCCAAGCGGCTCGGCGCCGGCTTCTTCGGCGGCGAGGGCTTCATCCTCCAGCGCATCGAGGGCGACGGGCTGGTCTTTCTCCACGCCTCCGGCACGCTCTACGAGATGAACCTGTCGGGCGGCGAGAAGGTGCGCGTGGACACCGGGTGCATCGTGGCCTTCGACCAGCGCGTGGACTACGACATCGAGATGGTGCCGGGGGTGAAGACCGCGCTGTTCGGCGGCGAGGGGCTGTTCTTCGCCACGCTCACCGGCCCGGGCAAGGTGATTCTCCAATCCATGCCCTTCTCCCGCCTCGCCGACCGGATCATCGCCTCGGCGCCGAACATCGGCGGACAGAACCGCGGCGAGGGCGGCCTGGGCAGCGCGCTCGGCCTCATGGGCGGACTCCTCAACAACCAAGACTGACTCCGATGGCCACTGTTCCTCTCGCGGAGCCGTTCGACCGGTTCCGCGACCTCTACGACCAGGCCGCCGCCCTCGACCGCGCGGTGATGCCCGACCACACCGCCTTCTCCCTCGGCACCGTGGACGCCGCGGGACAGCCGGCGGTGCGCGTCGTGCTGCTCAAGGCGTTCGACGAGCGCGGCTTCGTCTTCTATACCAACTTCGAGAGCCGCAAGGGCCGGGAGCTCAAGGCGAACCCCCGCGCGGCGCTCTGCTTCTACTGGGCGCCCCTCGCGCGGCAGGTCCGGGTCGAGGGGGTCGCCTCGCCGGTGAGCGACGAGGAGGCGGACGCGTATTTTGCCTCGCGGGAGCGCGGCAGCCAGGTCGGCGCCTGGGCGTCCACCCAGAGCCGCGAGGAGGCCCGCGAAGGGATGCTCGAGTCCCGGTACGCCGAGTACGACGCCAAATTCGCCGGCGGCCCGGTGCCGCGGCCGCCGTACTGGTCGGGGTTCCGCGTGGCACCCGAGCGGATCGAGTTCTGGCACGGCCGGCCCAGCCGGCTCCACGACCGCGAGCTGTACGAGCGGGACGGGGCGGGCTGGCGGAGGCGCACCCTCTACCCGTAACCGGGCCGTCCGCATAGCACGGGCGGGCCGGACACTATTAGATTCGCGCCATGGCGACACACACCACCCCGGAGCCGGCGGCTCCGAGCGCGCCCGAAGGCCGGGCCCCGGCGGCGTCCGGCTGGACGATCGAGGCGGCGCGCCAGCTCTACAACGTCGAGGGCTGGGGCAGCGGGTTCTTCGACATCAATCCCAAGGGACACGTCGTGGTGCGTCCCGACCGGACGCAGCCCGAGCGTGAGCTCGACCTGTTCGAGCTGGAGCTGGACCTCGAGGAGCAGGGGGTGGCGCTTCCCGTGCTGCTCCGGTTCTCCGACATCCTGCGCTCGCGCATCGACGCGCTCTCCGAACACTTCCAGGCGGCGCGCGAGGAGTTCGGCTACGAGGGCGGGTACACCACGGTCTACCCGATCAAGGTGAACCAGCAGCGCCACGTGGTGGAGGAGATCGTCCAGTTCGGCGCATCGCACGGGGTGGGGCTGGAGGCGGGGAGCAAGCCGGAGCTGCAGGCCGTGCTCGGGCTGGCCGAGCACACCAACCACGTCATCGTGTGCAACGGCTACAAGGACGAGGAGTTCATGCGCCTCGCCCTGATGGGGCAGAAGCTCGGCCACCAGGTGTTCATCGTCATCGAGCAGCTGAGCGAGATCGACGTGCTGCTCCGCGTGGCCGACGAGATGGAGGT
>JBJKPA010000347.1:0-7995 GCA_046706905.1 Gemmatimonadaceae bacterium | reverse complement strand
GGATGAGCGGGATGTCCATGCCCCCGACGAAGCCGATCTTCTTCGTCCCACGCTCTCCGGACACGATCGCCGCCAGCGCGCCGACGAGGAACGAGCCCTCCTCCTCGCGGAACTTGAGCGCCGCCAGGTTGGGCGGCGGCTCGACGGGGTTGCCCGCGCTGTCGGTGGCCACCGAGTAGTCGACGCCGGCGAAGTCGGTGTTGGGGTACTCCTTGGCGAGCTGATTGAGGTCGTCGGTGAAGATGAACCCGATGCCGATCACCAGCTTCATGCCCTCGGCGGCGAGGATGCGCAGTCCGGCCTCGCGATCGGAGCCGTCGCCGGGCTCGATGAACCGGACGTGGACCCCCAGCTCCTTCTCGGCGCGTTCCCCGCCCAGGTAGGCGGCGTCGTTGAACGACTTGTCGCCGCGCCCGCCGACATCGAACACGATGCCGATGTTGACCGCGTTGGGGTCGATGGTGGGTGAGGTGGCGCCCGCGGGGTGCACGAACAGCAGCACCACATGGGCGGCCAGCAACACGCCCATGAGCATGAGCAGCTTCCGCTTCCCCTGAATCTTGCGTCGGGCCGGGGTACCGCAAGACTGGCGGCAGCGGTTGATTTGACTTTCATGGTGGAACGCGTCCGAACGCGCTTTCTGGTCGTGGGCAGCGGGGTGGCCGGGCTGGCCACCGCCTGGCGCGCGTCGCAGTACGGCGAGGTCCTGCTGCTCACCAAGCGCTCGCTGTTCGACAGCGCCACGGCCTATGCGCAGGGCGGCATCGCCGCCGCGCTGGGGGCGGGCGACTCCCCGGCGCTCCACCGCCGCGACACGCTCGCCGCCGGCGCCGCGCTCTGCGATGCCGCCGCGGTCCAGGTGCTGGTCGAGGAGGGCCCCGAACGGGTGCGCGAGCTGCAGACGGCGGGGGCCGAATTCGACCTCGGCCCCGGCGGCCGCCTGGTGCTGGGACGCGAGGCCGCCCACTCGGCGTCGCGCATCGTGCACGCGCACGGCGACCAGACGGGCGCCGAGGTGGCCCGCACGCTCATCGACCGCGTGCGGCACACGCGGAAGATCCGCGTGGTGGAGAAGGCGCGGGTGCTGGATCTGATCGTGTCGCGCGGCGCGGTGCTGGGCGTGCGGGCGAGTGTGAAGGGACACCCCACCGAGATCCTCGCCGACGCCACGGTGCTCGCCACGGGCGGGCTGGGGCAGGTGTATCGCTACACGACCAATCCCGTGGTGGCCACGGGGGACGGATTCGCCATCGCGCACCGCGCGGGCGCGACGCTGGCCGACATGGAGTTCGTGCAGTTCCACCCCACGGCGCTGGACACGCCCGAAAATCCGCTGCAACTCATCTCCGAGGCGGTGCGCGGCGAGGGGGCCAGGCTGGTCAACGACCGCGGTGTGCGGTTCATGACGAAGAAGCACGCCCTGGCCGAGCTGGCACCCCGCGACGTCGTGGCGCGGGCGATCTTCCGCGAGCAGCGCGCGGGGCACCGCGTGTTCCTCGACGCGCGGAGACTCGGGCGCACCTTCGCCAGGCGCTTTCCGGGGATCGATGCCATCTGCCGGGCGCGCGGCATCGACCCGCGCCGCGATCTGATCCCGGTCACGCCGGCCGCGCACTACATGATGGGCGGCGTGGTGACCGACCTCCACGGACAATCGACGCTGCGGCGGCTGTTCGCCTGCGGCGAGGTGTCGCGCACGGGGGTGCACGGCGCCAACCGGCTGGCCTCCAATTCGCTGCTCGAGGGGCTGGTGTTCGCCGAGCGGGTGGCGACGCGCATGGCGGCCATGCCGGCCCTGGGCAAGCTGCCGCGCAAGACGCGGTGGAGCGTGCCGGTGCTGCACGACCGGGGGGCGGCACAGGTGGCGGCCGACCTCGTGCGGATGATCATGTGGCAGTACGCGGGTATCGTGCGCAGCGCGGCGGGGCTCAAGAGCGCGCTGGCGACGTTGGGCGACATCGAGGCCCGGCTGCCGGAAGGCGCGACCGAGGAGGCCAACCTGATCCAGACGGCGAGTCTGATCGCCCGGGCGGCGCTCGAGCGGCGGGAGTCACGGGGCGGGCACTACCGGAGCGACTTCCCGCGGGCGGTGGGGGCGTGGAGGGGACGGCACATTGAGCTGTAGGACGGTAGGACAGTAGGACCGAAAGACGCTGTCCCCCACCCTCCCCGACGACACGCCAACGGCGACCCGGCTAATATCCAAGACATGGCCACCGCCCCCGTCCGCCCGTCCGATCCCGCGCTCGCCGAGCTGCACGACGATATCCGCGCCCTGGCCCGGAAGCGCAACGCCGTGATCCTGGCCCACAACTACGAGCGGCCCGAAGTGCAGGACGTGGCCGACTTCGTGGGCGATTCGCTGGGGCTGTCGCGCGAGGCGGCGGCGACCGACGCCGAGGTGATCGTGTTCTGCGGCGTGCACTTCATGGCCGAGACGGCGGCCATCCTGTCGCGCGACAAGACGGTCTTGCTCCCCGACATGGCCGCCGGCTGCTCGCTGGCCGCCACGATCGACGCCCACCAGCTCCGCGAGTGGAAGGCCGAGCATCCGGGTGCGATCGTCGTCTCATATGTGAATACTACTGCCGAAGTGAAGGCGGAGAGCGACTACTGCTGCACGTCGGGGAATGCCGTGGACGTGGTGAACGCCATTCCAGAAGACCGGGAGATCCTCTTCCTCCCCGACATGTTCCTGGGCGCCCACGTGCGCCGGATGACCGGGCGCGAGAACCTGCACGTCTGGATGGGCGAGTGTCACGTGCACGCGGGGATCGATCCGGCGCACATGAACGCGCAGCGGGCCGCGCACCCGGGCGCCGAGTTCCTGGTCCACCCGGAGTGCGGCTGCTCGACGTCGGTGCTCGAGGCGCTCTCGTCGGGCGACCTGGCGGGGGACGGCGTGGAGATCCTGTCCACCGAAGGGATGATCCGCCGGCCGGCGCAATCCGACGCCGACGAGTTCGTGGTCGCCACCGAGGTGGGGATCCTGCACCGGCTGCGCCGCGAAAATCCCACCAAGAAATTCTATCCGGCGAACGATCGCGCGACGTGCGCGTACATGAAGGTTACGACGTTGCCCAAGGTGCTCCACGCGCTCCAGCGGAACGAGTACCACATCACCGTACCACCCGACATCGCGCGCCGCGCGCGCCGCGCCATCGAGCGCATGGTCTCGATCGGCGGCACCAGCGCCCTTGCCCCGGTGGGCGATCCGGGGGAATAGCCATGCCCCAACAGCAGCCGCAGCGCCCCAGTGCCCCGCGCACGATCACGCCCTTCTCCACGCCGGCGGTGCCGGAGCCCGGGCGGCTCAGATTCCCGCTCGACGGTCTGCTGCTCGACGCCGTGGTCCGCTCGGCGCTCGAGGAGGACGGCGCGTTCAACGACATCACGACGATCGCCACCGTGGTGTCCGAGCGGCGCGCCCGCGCGTCGCTGGTCGCCAAGCAGAAGACCGTCCTCGCCGGCGTGCCCCTGGCCGTGGAGGCGTTCCGGCTGCTCGACCCGAAAGTCTCGATCCGCATCGACGCCGAGGACGGCACGCACCTGCGGGCCGGCGAGAACGTCATGTTCATCACGGGGCACGCACGCACGATGCTCGCCGCCGAGCGCGTGGCGCTCAACTTCCTGCAACGGCTGTCCGGGATCGCCACGCTCACGGCGCGCTACGTGGAAGCCGTCGCGGGCACCAAGGCGCGCATCCTGGACACCCGCAAGACCACGCCCGGGTGGCGGCAGCTCGAGAAGTACGCGGTGCGCGCAGGCGGCGGCACCAACCACCGGTTCGATCTCGCGTCGGGCGTCCTGATCAAGGACAACCACCTCGCGGCGCTGGACGGCGACGTGTCGCTGGCCGTGCGGCGGGCGCGGGAGACCGCGCCGCCGGGAACCCGCATCGAGGTCGAGTGCAAGTCGCGCGATCAGGTCGAGGCGGCCGTGCGTGCCGAGGCCGACGTCATCATGCTCGACAACATGTCGCCGGCGCTGATGCGGGATTGCGTGTCGCTGGTCGCAGGACGGGCGATCACGGAAGCGAGCGGGGGGGTCACGCTGTCCACGGTGCGCGAGATCGCCGAGACGGGAGTGGACTGGGTCTCGGTCGGCGCGCTCACCCACTCCGCGCCGGCCATGGACCTGGGGTTGGACTTCGAGTAACCCCGCGACCGGTCAGAGGTCCGCGCAGCTCTTGTTGATCTGCTTGCAGTTCCGGCAGATGAGCTTGCACTTGCGCCACTCGAGATCGGTGCTGCCGCAGTAGTCGCAGGTCTCGGCCGGCGGCTCCCGCTCGGGCGGTGGCGCGCCGGCGGGTTCGCGGGTCTTGCGGGTATCGGCGTCCGACATTGCTGGAATGATGTCCGGATCGCGAGATTCCCACAACGTCCCCCGCGGTCACGCCCGCCCACCCGGAGCACGATCATTTCGAATCACCGATCATCCAACGGCCACCAGCCGCCGCGCCACGGAGTGCCCGGCAACGTGGACCTCGACGCCATCGCGCACCGCGTGGCGAAGAAGTACGGATTCGAAGCGGAATTTCCGGCCGCCGCCGTGCAGCAGCTCGCCGCGCTCTCGGCGCCGGCCCCGATTCCCGCCGGCATCAAGGATCTGCGCCGGCTTCTCTGGTCGTCCATCGACAACGCGACGTCCATGGATCTGGACCAGGCCGAGGTGGCCGAGCAGCTCCCCGGCGATTCCATCCGGCTGATGGTCGCGATCGCCGACGTGGACGCGCTGGTGCCGAAAGACACGCCGCTCGACCTCCACGCCCACGCCAACTCGACCTCGGTCTACACGGGCATCGAAGTCTTCCCGATGCTCCCGGAAAAACTGTCCACCGGCCTCACCTCGCTCAACGAGAACGAGGACCGGCTGGCGCTCGTCATCGAGACGATCGTCGACGCCAAGGGCGAGGTCACCGGGCAAGACGTGTACCGCGCGGCGATCCGCAATCAGGCCAAGCTCGCGTACGACGACCTGGGCGCCTGGCTCGACGGCGGCGCGCCGCCCGCGAAAGTCGCGGCCAGCGCCGAGCTGGCCACGCAGGTCCGGTTGCAGTCCGAAGCCGCCCAGCGGCTCAAGGAGCAGCGCGCGCGGCACGGCGCCCTCGAATTCGACACGATCGAGGCGATGCCGGTGGCGAAGAACGGACAGATCGTGGACCTCGAACTCACCCGCAAGAGCAAGGCGCGCGACCTGATCGAGGACTTCATGATCGCCTCCAACATCGCGATCGCCGTGTTCCTCGAATCGAAGGGCCGCTCGGGCATCCGCCGCGTGGTCCGCGAGCCCGAACGGTGGAGCCGGATCGTGGACCTCGCCAAGCAGTACGGCACCACGCTGCCGGCGAAGCCCGACTCGCTGGCCCTGGCCAACTTCATGAGCGCGCGCCGGGCGGCCGATCCGCTGCGATTCCCCGACCTGTCGCTGACCGTCGTCAAGTTGATGGGCCCCGGCGAGTACGCGCTCGACATGCCGGGCAAGGACCCGGGGATCCATTTCGGCCTCGCCGTTCACGACTACTCGCACGCCACGGCCCCCAACCGCCGCTACGCGGACCTCGTCACACAGCGCGCGGTGAAGGCGGCGCTGGCCGGCACGCCGGCGCCCTACTCCAACGACGACCTGGCGGCGATCGCGGCGCACTGCACCGAGCGCGAGGACGCCGCGTCGAAGGTCGAGCGGACCATGCGCAAGGTCGGCGCGGCTCTCCTCCTGGCCCACCGGATCGGCGACGTGTTCGACGGCATCGTGACCGGCGTCTCGGACCACGGGACCTTCGCACGGCTCTTCCATCCCCCGGCGGAGGGGATGGTGGTCCACGGCCAGCACGGGCTGGACGTGGGAGACAAGGTCCGCCTCCGGCTGGTCCACACCGACCCGCAGCAGGGCTACCTGGACTTCGACGCCCTGCGCTGACGGCGCTTGCGGACGGGCCGGCGGTGAGGCAAAGTCAACGCCTCCGTCACCCGCACAGGTACCCCCATGCCCCCCGCTTCCCGCCGCGCCGGCCGTCTGGCCGCCGCCGTCCTCGCCGTCGCCGTCTTCTCCCTTCCCCTGGCCGCGCAGCGCGGCAACGGCCGCGGCGACACGACCCGCCTCACCAACCGGCTCCCCCTCACGCCCGAACGGTTCGCCGACTTCACCACGACCCGGGGGTCGTGGATGTCGCTCGACGTGAGCCCCGACGGGCGGACGATCGTGTTCGACATGCTGGGCGACATCTACACGATGCCGATCGCCGGCGGTACGGCCACCGCGATCACGCACGGCCTGGCGTACGACGCGCAACCGCGCTTCAGTCCCGACGGCTCGCGCATCGTGTTCGTCTCCGATCGCTCGGGGGGCGACAACGTCTGGACGATGAAGCCCGACGGCACCGACACCACGGCCGTCACGCACGGCAACGACAACCAGTACGTCTCGCCGCGCTACAGTCCCGACGGGCGCTACATCGTGGTGTCCAAGGGCGGGAGCGGGCCCGGCGGCCTGGCCAAACTCTGGATCTTCGACGTGAAGGGCGGCAACGGCACGGCGCTGATCACCGAGCCGGCCACGCTCAAGACGCTGGGCGCCGCCTTCGAGCCGAACGGGCGCTACATCTGGTACGCGCAGCGCACCGGCGACTGGTCGTACAACGCCATCTTCCCGCAGTACGAGCTGGCCGAGTACGACCGCGAGACCGGACGCACGTCGGTCACCACGTCGCGCGACGGCTCGGCCTTCCGCCCCGAGATCTCACACGACGGGAAGTGGCTGGTGTACGGCACGCGCTACGAAGCCAAGACGGGACTGCGCATCCGGAACCTCGAGACGGGCATGGAGCGGTGGCTGGCCTATCCGGTGCAGCGCGACGATCAGGAATCGCGCGCCCCGCTCGACGTGCTCCCCGGCTACGCGTTCACCCCCGACAACGGCGCGATCGTCGTGTCGTACGGCGGCGAGTTCTGGCACGTGCCGGTGGACGGGAGCCGGGCGGTGAAGATTCCGTTCACCGTGCACGCGCACGTGGCGATGGGACCGGAGGTGCGGTTCGTGTACCGCGTGGACAGCGCGCGGACCTTCACGGCGCATCAGGTGCGCGACCTCGCGGTGGCGCCCGACGGCAAGCGCATGGCGTTCACGATCCTCGACCGGCTGTACGTCGTCGATTCGATCGGCGGCACGCCGCGCCGGCTGGCGGTCATGGACACCGGCGAGTTCCAGCCCACGTGGTCGCCCGACGGGCGCTCGATCGCCTTCGTCACCTGGAACGACGACGCGGGCGGCGAGATCTACCGCGTGAGCGCCGGCGGGGGCGCGCCGCAGAAGGTGAGCACCGAAGCCGCGTACTACCGCGACCTCGCCTGGTCGCCCGATGGGCGGCGGCTGGTCGCCGTGCGCGCCTCGGCGCGCGACCTGCAGGAGAACGCCGGCACCTTCGACGGCGGGCTCGACCGGCACATCGTCTGGGTGCCCGCCGCGGGCGGGCCGGCCACGGTGATCATGCCCGCGGGCAGCTTCGCCGCGCCGCAGTTCAGCCGGCTCGATACGAGCCGCGTGTTCCTGTACAGTGCGTCGCAGGGGCTGGTGTCGGTGCGCTGGGACGGCACCGACGAGAAGCACGTCGTGCGCGTGATCGTGCCGGGGAACGGGCGCGGCGGCGTCGCGGATGAGGGCCAGCTCGACGGCACCGATCTCCCCGATCCCACGGTGGCCGCAGACCTCGAGAACAACCCGACGCGGCGCGGGGCACAGGACGCCCGCATCAGCCCGGACGGCAATCGCGTCGTGGCGCAGATCGGCATGCACCTCTACGCCGTGACCGTGCCGCACGGCGTAGGAGCCGATCCGAGCGTCGTGGCCGATCCCAAGAACGCCGCCTTCCCGGTGCGCAAGCTGACGGAGATCGGCGGCGAGTTCCCGGCATGGAGTCCGGACGGCAACACGGTGTACTGGGGCATGGGCAACGCGATCGTGTCCTTCGATCTGGCGCGGGCCCAGCAGGTGGACGAC
>JBJKPA010000346.1:0-4970 GCA_046706905.1 Gemmatimonadaceae bacterium | reverse complement strand
CCGGCCCGCTGGGCGCGCTCACCGAGCTGGGCGCCTTCAAGCGCGGCCTGTTCCACATCCAGGATCCCGCCTCCACGCTCGTCGCGCGCTATGCCGCCGTACCCGCCGAAGCGGCCGCGGCCGACCTGTGCGCCGCGCCCGGCGGCAAGACCGTCGAGATGGCGCGCACGGCGCGCGCCGTGTTCGCCAGCGACGTCTCGCAGCACCGGCTCCGGCGGCTGCGCGAGAATACGGCCCGCCTCGCGCTGGACAACGTGTGCGTGTACGCGGCCGACGCGCGCTTCCCGGCGCTGCGTCCGGTGGACGTCGTGCTCCTCGACGCGCCCTGCACCGGCACCGGCACCATGCGCCGGCATCCCGACGCGCGGTGGCGGCTCAAGCCGTCCGACCTCGCGGTGATGACGGCGCTGCAGCATCTCCTGCTCGACGCGGCCACGGCGCTCGTGCGCCCGGGCGGACTGCTCGTCTACAGCACCTGCTCGCTGGAGCCCGAGGAGAACGACGCGCAGATCGAACCGCTTTCTCGCCGAGCATCCGGACTGGTCGCTGGAGGCCCCGCCCGCCGGTGCGGTGCCCGACGCCGTGCTCGACGGCGGCCGGCTCCGCGTGCTCCCGCAGCGGCACGGCGCCGACGGCGCGTTCGCGGCGCGCCTCCGGAGGCCCGCGTGACGGCAAAGCCCTGGGTGAAGCGCTTCTGGCCCTACCCGACGGCCGCGGTGGGCGGGTTCGGCCTCGCCTGGCTGGTGATCGCGCTGTTCGTCTTCCCGCCGGGCGCGCCGCCGGCCGAGGGCACGGTGCCGAACGTGATCGGGCTGACCTACGAGGGCGCGTCCAGCCGGTTGCAGCAGGCGGGGTACAAGCCGCAGCGCGGCGAGATGCGCTTTCAGCAGTCGGTGCCCAAGATGAGCGTGATCGGGATGACGCCGCCACAGGGCACGCATCAGCCCCTGGGCAGCTCGGTCGTGCTCGATCTGAGCGCGGGCCCCAAGATGGGCGTCGTGCCCAACGTGGTCGGGATGACGCGGGACCTGGCCGATTCGACGCTCGACTCGGCGGGATTCAGCATGAACCCCGACACGGTGACGCAGGCCAGCGACCAGCCGGTGGGCACGGTGATCGCGACGCAGCCGGCGGGGGGCGCCAGCGCCGCCGTGCCGTCGGTGGTGCGGCTCGTGTTCAGCGCCGGCCCGGCCACGATCACCGTGCCCGACCTCACCGGGCGGACGATCGTCGAGGCGCGGGTGCTGCTGGAGCAGTTGGGGCTCGTGCTCGGCGACGTTACGATTCTCAACAGCGGGGGCGCCGGGGACCAGGCGTCCGTGGTGCAGCAGACCCCCGCCGCGGGCACCCTCGTGCCGCTGGGCGCCCGTGTCACCGTCAGCGTGTCCGGAGGCAGCACGCCATGAGCGTCCGCATCGTCCCGTCCCTGCTCGCCGCCGATTTCGGGCGCCTGGCCGACCAGATCGCCGTGTGCGAGGCGGCCGGGGCCGACTGGCTGCACGTGGATGTGATGGACGGGCGGTTCGTGCCGCCGATCACCTTCGGCGCGAAGATCATCGAGACGGTGCGGCGGCTGACGAAGCTCCCGCTCGACGTCCATCTCATGGTCGTGGAGCCCGAGCGGCACTTCGCGGACTTCGCGGCGGCCGGCGCCAACGGGCTCACCCTCCATGCCGAAGTGGCGCCCCACCTGCAGCGGCAGCTCGCGCATATCAAGGAAGTCGGATGCCGCGCGGGCGTGGCGATCAATCCGTCCACGCCGCTGTCGGCGGTGTCCGAGGTGCTCGACGACGTCGAGCTGCTGCTCGTGATGACGGTGAACCCCGGCTACGGGGGACAGGAGTTCATTCCGCACTCGCTGGACAAGGTGCGGCGGGCCCGGCGCCTGCTGGGTGAGGCGAACAGCCGGGCCTTTCTGGAAGTGGACGGCGGGATCGCGCGCGACACGATCGGCCGCGTATGGGAGGCGGGGGCCGACACGTTCGTGGCCGGCCACGCCGTGTTTTCGGCGAAGGATCCGGGGGCCGAGATCGCGGCCCTGCGGAGCGCTTGCGGGGTGACGGTATGACGGTGCGACGGCAGTGGATGGTGATCCTGACGGTGATCGTGGCGCTGGGCGTGGGCTCGTACGCCTTCCAGCGCGCATTCGGCGGCAACGTGGAGCAGGTGGGCGTGGGGGCCAAGGCCCCGCCGTTCAGCGCCCGGATGGTCGACGGATCGGGGAGGATCATGCACCTGTCCGACTTCAAGGGGCACGTGATCCTGCTCAACGTGTGGGCGACCTGGTGCGGCCCCTGCAAGGCCGAGATGCCCACCCTCGAGACCCTGTACAAGATGTACGGCCAGGACGGGCTCAAGATCGTCGCCGTGAGCATCGACGAGACGGCGTCCGACGACTCGGTGCGCGACTACGCGCGCAACATGGGGCTGACCTTCGACATCCTGCACGACCCGCAGTACCGGATCGAGCAGGCGTATCAGGTGACGGGGTATCCGTCGTCGTACGTGATCGACAAGAACGGCATCATCCGGAAGACCTGGCTTGGCGCCGCCGACTGGGCGTCGCCGGGGAACGTCGCGCTCGTGCGGCAGCTCCTCGGGCTGCCGGCCGCCGTCGCCACGCGCTGACCTCGGATGAACGCCGCCCGCGCCCGGTGGCAGCGCCGCCTCGTGAGCGCGTTCACCGAGCGGCTCGGCCTCAAGGCCGTGGCGCTCGTGTTCGCCATCGTGCTCTGGTTCATCGTGACGTCCAAGGAGCCCACCGAGGAGATCGTCCCCGTGCGGCTCGCGCTCACGATGGACACCACGCGGGCGCTGAGCGAGCCGTTGCCCGACGTGCACGCGCTCGTCGCCGGCGAGGGGACCGAGTTGTTCTCGCTCTACTCCACGCCGCCGGTGATCCGCCGCGACGTGCCCCGCGGCGCCGACTCGGCGACGTTCACGCTCACCCCCGACGACGTGGAGCTTCCGCCCAACGCGGCGGTGATCGTGCGCGACGTGCAGCCGCGGCACGTCGTGGTCCATCTCGTGCCGCGGGCGGCGGGCCACCCCTGATGCGGGCCCTCGGCATCGAGACGTCCTGCGACGAGACCTCGGCGGCGGTGGTCGAGGGGACCGGCGCCGACGTCGTCCTGCGCTCCCTCGTCATCCTGTCGCAGGACGTGCACCGCGTGTTCGGCGGCGTCGTGCCCGAGATCGCGTCGCGCGCCCACCTGACCAGCGTCCAGCCGGTCGTGGCGCGCGCCCTGGCCGACGCCGGGCTCGACGCCGCGTCGCTCGACGCCGTGGCGGTGACCAACGGGCCCGGACTGGTCGGCGCGCTGCTCGTCGGCGTGAGCTTCGGCAAGGCGCTCGCCTACGCGCTCGGGGTGCCGCTCGTCGGCGTGCATCACATGGAGGGGCACCTGTTCGCCACCTCGCTCGAGGCGCCGGACGCCGTGCCCCCGTTCACCGCCCTCCTCGTCTCGGGCGGGCACACGTTGCTGCTCGACGTCGAGGCCTGGGGCCGCTACCGCCTGCTCGGCCAGACGCGCGACGACGCGGCGGGCGAGGCGTTCGACAAGGTCGCCAAGCTGCTCGACCTCCCGTATCCCGGGGGGCCGCACGTCGAGCGGCTGGCCGCCGACGCGGCAAGCGACGGACTGCGCTTCACGCGCCCGATGCTGCGGCGCGATCAGCAGCCCGGCGACGCCGACTATTACGATTTCTCCTTCAGCGGGCTCAAGACGGCGGTGCTCAACGCCGTCCGTGCGCCCCGCGGCGCGCCGGCGCCGCCCGCGGCGATCGCCCGCGCCTTCCAGGACGCGCTCGTGGGCACGCTGGTCGAGAAGACGGCGCGCGCCGTGACCGCGTTCGATCGCCGGCGGGTCGTGCTCGGGGGCGGGGTGGCGGGCAACCGGACGCTCGTCGCGGCGATGCGGGACCGGCTCGCGCCGTCGGGGGTAACGGTGTATGCTCCGGGGGCGCGATTGGCCACCGACAACGCCGCCATGATCGCCCGCGCCGGTCTGTTTCACGCCGAGCGTGGCGAGCGCGCCGGCCTCGATCTCAACGCCTTCGCAACGCTTCCTCTTCCCGGCCTGATCGCCGCATGATCGCACCCATCGTCCATCACCCGTTCGTCTTCGGCCTCGGCCCGCTGTCCATCACCGGATTCGGCATCGCGGTCGTCGCGGCGTTCGCCGTGGCGCAGCACGTGTCCGAGGTGGAGCTGACCCGCCGCGGGCACGACGCGACGCCGATCGCCGACATGATCCTCGCCGCCGTGGTCGGCGGCCTGCTCGGCGCCAAGCTCTACTACGTCATCATCCTCCACCACTACGACGCGCTGTTCACGCGCGGCGGGTTCGTGTTCTGGGGCGGCCTCGTGGGCGGGATGCTCGCGGTGATGGCGGTCATCCGGTGGAAGAAGATTCCCATGATGCGGATCTTCGACGTCGGGGGGCCGGCGGTGGCCGCGGCCTACGCCGTCGGGCGCACCGGCTGCTGGGCGGTGGGCGACGACTACGGGCGGCCGTTCAGCGGCTTCGGCTCGGTGGTGTTCCCCAACGGACAGCCGCCGTCCACCGTGGCCTCGATGATGGCCGAGTTCCACACGAAGTTCCCGGCCGGAATGAATCCCAACACGCTCGTGTCGGTGTATCCCACCGAGTTGTACGAGATCACGCTGGCCACGATCATGTTCATGATCCTGTGGAAGCTGCGCGACCACAAGCACGCCGAGGGCTGGCTGTTCGGCGTGTACTGCGTGCTGGCCGGTTTCGAGCGGGTCATCATCGAGTTCTTCCGCGCCAAGGACGACCGCTTCCTCGGGGGACTCACCTACGCCCAGGGCATCGCGCTCGTGTTCGTGGCGATGGGCTTCGTGTGGATGTACCTGCGCCGCAACGCCGGCGAGGGACGGCCCGGGATCTATGCGGCCAAGCGCGCGTAGCGCGCGCTAGTCGTCCGCCGGCCGCTCGTCGGCGACC
>JBJKPA010000345.1:0-9084 GCA_046706905.1 Gemmatimonadaceae bacterium | reverse complement strand
AGCCGCGGGTGACGCCGGCCCAGGGGCTCTCGGCGCTGCCGGCCGAGGCCGAGGCGGCGCCGGCCAAACCGGCGCCGGCGCCGGTGGGGCTGGAGGTGAAATCGCCGATGGTGGGTACCTTCTACATGGCCCCGGAGCCGGGGTCGAAGCCCTACGTCGCGGTGGGCACGCGGGTCGCCAAGGGCCAGGTGCTCTGCATCATCGAAGCCATGAAGATCATGAACGAGATCGAATCCGAGTTCGCCGGCGTGGTCAAGGAAGTGCTGGTCGAGGACTCGGCGCCGGTGGAATACGGTCAGGTCCTCTTCCGCATAGACCCCAATGCCTAATCCGACCCCCTCCGCGTCCGCCGCCGGCGTCGCGCCGTTCAACTTCAAGTCCGTCCTCGAGCAGCTCATCCGGCGGAACGCGTCGGACCTGCACCTCAAGGTCGGGCGGCCGGCCACGCTCCGCGTGAACGGCGAGCTCGAGTCGCTCGAGCAGGCGCCGCTCAAACCCGAAGACCTGAAGACGCTGGCCGAGCAGCTGATGACGGCCCGCCAGGTCAAGCAGTTCGCCGAAGAGAAGGAGTGCGACTTCGCGGTGGGCGTGCCCGGCATCGGGCGCTTCCGCGTGAACGTGTACCAGCAGCGCGGGTCGCTGTGCTTCGCGATGCGCGCCATTCCGTACCAGGCGAAGACGATCGAGGAGCTGAACCTCCCGCTCGTGCTCAAGGAGATCGCGCTCAAGCCGCGCGGGCTCGTGCTCGTCACGGGGATCACCGGGTCGGGCAAGTCCACGGCGCTGGCGGCGATGATCCAGCACATCAACGAGAACCGGCGGGCGAACATCATCACGATCGAGGACCCGATCGAGTTCCTGCACCGCGACATCAGCTGCCACATCAACCAGCGCGAGGTGGGGACCGACACGACGGATTTCTCGCAGGCCCTCCGGCGCGTGCTGCGGCAGGACCCCGACGTCATCCTGATCGGCGAGATCCGCGACCTGGAAACGCTGGACACGGCGCTCAAGGCAGCCGACACCGGCCACCTCGTGTTCTCGACGCTGCACACGACCGACGCCACGCAGACGATCAACCGCGTGCTGTCGTTCTACCCGCCGCACCAGCAGGCCGAGGTGCGTTTCTCGCTGGCCAGCGCGCTGCAGGCGGTGGTCTCGCTCCGCCTGGTCCCGCGGGCCGACAAGCCGGGGCGGATTCCGGCCGCCGAGGTGCTGATCAACACGGCCACGGT
This sequence comes from Gemmatimonadaceae bacterium, assembly GCA_046706905.1. Lineage (GTDB taxonomy): Bacteria > Gemmatimonadota > Gemmatimonadetes > Gemmatimonadales > Gemmatimonadaceae > JAGWRI01. The sequence continues at coordinate 7,849 of JBJKPA010000345.1, read as the reverse complement.
GCGCGATCAGATCCGCGACATGAGCAAGCTCCTCAACATCCCGGAGCTGATCAAGGAAGGCACGGCCCAGTACGGAATGCAGACCTTCGACCAGTCGCTCATGCAGCAGTACACGCGGGGCGTGATTTCCTACGAGAGCGCGCTGTTCTTCGCGACGAGCCCCAGCGAGTTCGCGTTGCGCGTGCAGGGCGTGGCCGGCACGAGCGACACGAGCTGGTCGCCGTTCGAAAAAGAGTAGCCCGGTGTTCAAGAAGGTACTGATCGCCAACCGCGGAGAGATCGCGCTCCGCGTCATTCGCGCCTGCCAGGAACTGGGCATCGAGACGGTGGCCGTGTACTCGGAGGCCGATCGCGAGTCGCTCCACGTCCGGTTCGCCGACGACGACGTGTGCGTCGGGCCGCCGCCGGCCCGGGATTCGTATCTGCGCATCCCGCGGATCATCGCCGCCGCCGAAATCACGGGCGCCGATGCCATCCATCCCGGCTACGGCTTTCTGGCCGAGAACGCCGAATTCGCCGAGACCTGCGAGGCGTCGAACATCGCCTTCATCGGCCCCACCGCGGAGCAGATCCGCGTGATGGGCGACAAGGCCGCGGCCCGCAAGGCGATGACCGAGGTCGGCGTCCCCATCGTGCCCGGCACGCCCGGCCCGGTCGAGGACGTGGACGAGGCGCTGGAGTTCGCGCGCCAGATCGGCTTCCCCGTGATCATCAAGGCCGCGGCCGGCGGCGGCGGCAAGGGGATGCGCGTGGCCAAGGACGCCGACGACTTCGCGCGTTCCTTCCAGCTCGCCCGCTCCGAGGCGCTCTCGGCGTTCGGCAACGGCGACGTCTACGTGGAGAAGTACCTTGCCCGCCCGCGGCACATCGAGTTCCAGATCATGGGCGACCGGCACGGCCACGTGATCCACCTGGGCGAGCGCGACTGCTCGGTGCAGCGGCGCCACCAGAAGCTGATCGAGGAGGCGCCCAGCCCCGCCGTCACCCCCGAGCTGCGGGCCCGTATGGGCGCCGCCGCCGTGGCCGGCGCCAAGGCCATCGACTACGTGGGCGCGGGCACGATCGAAATGCTCCTCGACACCGACGGGTCGTTCTACTTCATGGAGATGAACACCCGCATCCAGGTCGAGCATGGCGTGACCGAGATGCTGACCGGCGTGGACCTGGTCAAGGAGCAGATCCGCGTCGCCGCCGGCGAGCCGCTGAGCGTGCAGGAGCTGCCCCCGCTGCGCGGCCACGTGATCGAGGTCCGCGTCAACGCCGAAGACCCGTCGCGCAACTTCCAGCCCTCGCCGGGGCGCATCGACGTGTTCCATCCGCCGGGCGGCCCCGGCGTGCGCCTCGACTCGCACGTCTACGCCGGCTACAACGTGCCCCCGTACTACGACTCGCTGCTCGGCAAGCTCGTCTGCCAGGGGCGCGACCGGGCGGAGGCGGTGCGGCGCGTGCGCGTGGCGCTGGAGGCGTTCATCATCGAGGGCGTGACGACGACGATCCCCTTCCTGGCCCGCGTGATGGACAACCCGCGCTTCCAGGCGGGCGAGGTGGACACCAAGTTCCTCGAGCGCGAGACCGACCTGATGAAGGAGCCCGGATAGATGCGCGTGGACGTCTTCTTCACGGCGCGCGAGGTGACGCCGGGAGACGTCGCGGGGCGGGTGGTCGCGGTGATCGACGTCCTGCGGGCGTCGACGTGCATCGCCACGGCGCTGGCCAACGGAGCGCGCGCCGTCTTTCCGGGGGAGACCGCGGACGCGGTCATCTCCCGCGCCAAGCAGTTCGACCGCCGCGAGGTGCGGCTGGCCGGCGAGCGCCGCATGCGCAAGATCGAAGGGTTCGACCTCGGCAACTCTCCGCTCGAGTTCACCCGCGACGCCGTCGAGGGACGCACCGTGCTGATGTCCACCACCAACGGCACCACGGCGTTCGCCGTCACGCAGGGCGCGCGCGAGGTGTACGCGGCGTCGTACGTGAATTTCACGCCCATGGTCGACGTCCTGCGGCGCGGCCTGCGCTCGGGGAGCGACGTGAGCATCGTCTGCGCGGGGCAGGACGGGCAGTTCGCGCTCGAGGACGCCGCCTGCGCCGGGCGCCTCGCGCAGCACGCCACCCGCCGGCTGAGCGGCGTGACGGTGAACGACGCCGCGCTGGCCGCCGGCCAGGTGCATCGCAAGTACGGCGGCGACGTGTGGGGGCTGTTCGAGACTTCGCGGCACGGCCAGGCGCTGGCCGAGGCCGGGTTCGCGGCCGATCTCGTGGCCTGCGCCACGGTGGACGCCCATCCGGTGGTGCCGGTGTACGCGGACCGGCAGATCACGCGGCTCGCGCCGCCGCCGGAGGGCTGAGTGCGCGCGGCGCTCAAGCGCGAGCTCACCGCCATCGCCCTCCTCCTGCTGGCCGTGTTCCTGGCCGGCGCGCTGGTCGTGCTGGGGCTCGCGCAGCTGCGCGGCGGCGTGGACGTGCGAGCGAATGTCGGCTGGGTGGGGGCGCATCTCGCGCGGCCGCTCGTCGCATTCCTCGGGTGGCCCGGCGCGCTGCTCGTGCCACTCGTGCCGGCGGTGCAAGCGCTCCGCGTGTTCGGACGGTTGGAGTCCGACACCGACCGATCGTGGATGATCTTCCTGGCCGGGCTGGTGCTGCTCGTACCGGTGGCCGTGGCGTTGGGGCAGGGGCTCCGGCTGGGCGACGACGCGACGGGGGCGGCGGGGCTGTGGGGCGCGTTCGTCGCGTCGTACTGGGCCGCCTGGTTCGGCGGCATCGGGGCGTGGATCCTGGCCGCGCTCGCGCTCTCGGCGCTGATGGCGGCCACGCTGGCCTGGAATCCGGTGCGCGCGCTGGTCGGCGCCCGTCCGGCGGAGGCCGGCCCGCGGAAGGCCGATCGCGCGCTCTCGCTCGAGCCGCCGCCGGAAGAGATGCCGGCCATCGAGCCCGACGCGCTCGACCCCGAAGACGCGGAGGCCGAGCGGCCGCCGCGGAAGCGCGCGAAGAAGAAGGCCAAGACCGAGGCGCCGGAGGCAGCTGAGGCGGCGGCGGCCGCCGAGGCGGGTGACGAGGACGAGCTGCCGAGCCCCGAACTGCTCACGCCCTCGCCGGCGAAGACGGGCGACGGCGGGAAGCGCGAGCTGGACGAGATGGGCGCCAAGCTCATCGAGGCGCTGCACACGTTCAAGGTGGACGGCCAGCTGGTGGGACGGACCACGGGTCCGGTGGTGACGCAGTTCGAGATCGAGCCGGCGCCCGGGGTGAAGGTGCGCCAGTTCGCGAACCTGGCCAGCGACCTGGCGCTCGCCATGCGGGCGCAGAGCATCCGCATCGTGGCCCCGATTCCGGGGCGGGGGGCGGTGGGGATCGAGGTCCCCAACCCGCACTCGGAGATCGTCTGGTTCCGCGACATCCTCGAGGCCGGGGAGTACCAGAACGCGCGGATGGCCCTGCCCATCGCGCTGGCCAAGGATCTCGAGGGGAAGGCGGTGATCGCGGACCTGGCCAAGATGCCGCACCTGCTGATCGCCGGCGCCACCGGCTCGGGCAAGTCGGTGTGCGTGAACACGATCATCACGAGCCTGGTCTACCGGCACACGCCCCGCACGCTGCGCCTGTTGATGGTGGATCCGAAGATGGTCGAGCTGTCGGTGTACAACACGCTGCCGCACCTGCGGCACAAGGTGGTGACCGACAACCGCGACGCGGCCTCGGTGCTGCACTGGGCCAAGCACGAGATGGAGGACCGCTACCGGCTGCTCGCGGCCAACGGGTGCCGGAACATCCAGGAGTTCAACAAGCGCGTGCTGGACGGGGCGGCGCTCAAGAAGCCCAAGCAGGAGGACGTGGGGTTCGAGGACCTCACGTACAAGGGCGACGTGCTGCCGTACATCGTGATCGTGATCGACGAGATGGCCGACCTGATGATGACGGTGCAGGGCGAGGTCGAGGGGCCGATCGCCATGCTCGCGCAGAAGGCGCGCGCGATCGGGATCCACCTCATCCTCGCCACGCAGCGGCCCAGCGTGAACGTGATCACGGGGCTCATCAAGGCGAACTTCCCCAGCCGGATCGCGTTCCGCGTGGCGTCGCAGGTGGACAGCCGGACGATCATCGACGGGGCGGGCGCCGAGGCATTGCTCGGCAACGGCGACATGCTGTTCATCCCGCCCGGGAAGTCCGAGCCGGCGCGCATGCAGGGCGCCTTCATCTCGAGCGAGGATACCGAAACGCTCATGAAGTGGTACGAGGAGCGGAAGGCGGCGCGGCGCCAGGCGCGCCTCGCCCAGGGGCTCGTGGTGGAGGAGGCGACGGAGGACGACATCATCGCCGCCATCCGCGCCCGGGAGGCGGCCGAGGCGGCGAAGGGCGACGAGCCCGAGCCGGAGCCCGGCACTCGCGACAAGCTCTTCCGCGAGGCCGCCGAGGCGGTGATCCACAACCAGGGCGCCTCGACCTCGCTCCTCCAGCGCCGGCTCGGCATCGGGTACGGTCGCGCCGCGCGCATCATGGACCAGCTCGAGATGGCGGGCGTGATCAGCAAGGCCGAGCCGGGCTCCAGCCGGCCGCGCGACATCCTGGTCGGCCTGGACGAGCTGGACCGCATCTGCGGGCCAGAGGCATGAGGCGCCGCCGCGCCGCCGCGTGGGCGCTGGCCGCCGCGCTCGCCCTCCCCGTCGGGCTCGCCGCACAGGACACGAGCGCGCACGCCGTGCCCCCCCCGGCCGCCGACACCGACACGGTGCCGCCGCCCCCACCGCCGCGCACCCTCCCCGTCAACGGTGTGCTGCTGCGGCCGCAGCACCTGCGCTATCAGATGACCTTGATCACCCCCGACAGCACCCACGTCGTGGGGATCCGCTCGGTGGACGTCACGCAGAGCACCTACGGCGCCTTTCCGGCCTGGCTCATCGCCCAGACGCGCTCGGGGAGCGTGCCGGCAGTCGACACGCTCTACCTGAGCTACGTGGACCTCCGGCCGCTGCACTGGTCGTCCGTCATCGCCGGCCGCTCGCGGCTGGCGCTGGAATTCACCCCCGATTCGATCTACGGCGGGACCAGCGGGCCCCCCGGCAACCAGAACATCCAGCTCGCTGACCCGCGCGACCTGCTGGCCGGTGCGCCGATGACCGAGCTGGTGCTCCAGCTCATGCCGCACAGCGTGGGCCGGGTGGATTCGGTGTCGGTGCTGGAGGTGGACCTGGGCACGAACCGCATCGTGCCGGGGGCGATCACCGTGGACGGGGAGCAGGACGTGAACACGCCCACGGGTCCGGTGCACTGCTGGGTGGTGTCGCTCTCCACACCCCTGGGGAGTGCCCGCTACTGGGTGGCGGAGGACAACCCGGTGGTGGTGCAGAGCCGGCAGGATCTGCCCGGGATGCCGGGGGCCGTGTTCGAGCAGAAACTCATTTCCGGACCCTGATCGCCGCGCCCGGCCGGCATCGAGAACGCAGATTCTGAACTGCGGACGATCCGGACAACTGCCGGACGAGACCGCCATGAAATAGGGGGCTGCAAGGTGAGACTCGGCTCGCCAAATGCGCCGAGTCTCCCACTGAAGCCCCCTTTTTTCATTCCGTCGTTGTCCGCTCGGTCCGTTGGTTGTCCGTGTCCAATTCATGGGTCTCGCCATCCCGGAAAGGAGCGCCCGGCGCCCCCGTCTTGGCGGGGGAGCGTCATGAATTGGACACGGACCGGAACGGAGTGAACGGACCACCACGGAATAGAATGAGGGGGCCTCAGGGTCGGCTCCTCTCGCCGGGCTGGCCGGGTCTCCCCCTGATTCCCCCTTTTCATGCTGTTGCCGTACCCGTCCCATCCGTCTCGTCCGGATCATCTGCCGTTCATACCATCGTTCTTGATGCCCGCCCGGCGCACGCGGCGACACTGGCGATATTCGGTACCGAGCCGTCGCATTCTGGTGATGGAGCCCGCCGACCGGGCCATAGCTTGCTTCCCATGTCAGCGGCCACGCAGGCATTCGGGGAACTCGGGGAGCGGATCGCGGAGCGATGGCTCGCCCGGCAGGGATGGCGGGTGGTGCACCGGCGGTATCGGTTCGGACACCGGGACATCGACCTCGTCGTGGAGCGGGACGGCACGGTGGCCTTCGTCGAGGTGAAGGCGCGCTCCGGGGCTGAGTTCGGGGATCCGGTGGAAGCCGTTAACTGGCGAAAGAGAAGGGAGTTGGAGCGCTCTGCCTTAAGTTGGATCTCACATCACGGCCGGCCGCGCGAGTCCTACCGGTTCGACGTCGTGGGGATCCTCGTTCAGGGACGCCGGGTGCTGGTGCGCCATGTGGAAAACGCCTTCGAGCTGCACGCGGTCCCTTGATTCCTCGGGGTGGGTTCGTATTTTCTTCGGGGTAACGATCGAGGTGCCCGACGGGTTACGATTAGCCCGCGTGGCCAGGGGTTCACGCTCAATCAGAGGACATGCCGATCATGGCCGTCTCCACGATGCAGGACGACAAGAAGAAGGCACTGAACCTGGCCATCGCGCAGATCGAGAAGAGCTGCGGGAAGGGTTCCATCATGCGGCTCGGCACGGACAATCACGTCCGGGTCGACGCGATTCCCACCGGCGCGATCAACCTCGACGCGGCGATCGGCGTGGGCGGGATTCCGCGGGGCCGCATCACCGAGATCTACGGTCCGGAGTCCAGCGGCAAGACCACGCTCTGCCTGCACGTGGTGGCCAACGCGCAGCGCGCGGGCGGCGTGGCGGCGTTCATCGACGCCGAGCACGCGCTCGACGTGGACTACGCGCGCAAGCTCGGCGTGGACGTCGAGGGGCTGCTCATCTCGCAGCCGGACACCGGTGAGCAGGCGCTCGAGATCTGCGAGATCCTCGTGCGCTCGGGCGCCGTGGACGTGATCGTGATCGACTCGGTGGCGGCGCTGGTGCCCAAGGCGGAGATCGAGGGCGACATGGGCGACTCGCACGTCGGCCTCCAGGCCCGCCTCATGAGCCAGGCGCTGCGCAAGCTCACCGGCGCCATCTCGCGGTCGCGCACCTCGGTGGTGTTCATCAACCAGCTTCGCGAGAAGATCGGCGTCATGTTCGGCAACCCGGAAACGACCACCGGCGGCAAGGCGCTCAAGTTCTACGCCTCGCTGCGGCTCGACATCCGGCGCATCGGCGCGGTCAAGGAAAAGGACGACGTCGTGGGTTCGCACGTCCGCGTGAAGGTGGTCAAGAACAAGGTCGCGGCGCCCTTCCGGCAGGCGGAGTTCGACATCATGTACGCCGAGGGAATCAGCCACACCTCGCTGCTCGTGGACATCGGCGCCGAGTCGGGGATCATCGAGAAGTCGGGCGCCTGGTACAGCTACAAGGGCCAGAAGATCGGGCAGGGGCGCGAGAACGCCAAGCTGTACCTCAAGGACAACGCGGCGATCATGGCCGAGATCGAGGCCCAGGTGAAGGAGGTGCTCGGCGTGACGGCGCCGGCGAACGGCGGCGGGGAGGAAGCGGCCGAGTAATAGCGCCTCGAATGCGCACCGGCGGAGGATTCGTGCCGGGGAGACGTAACTTGCACGCGACGGGACCCGGAAACTCCCAACGCTGCAGGGGGCGGCTCCCCGGCACTTCTCGTTCGACATGCCGCTGATCACCGCGCTCACCCCGCATCCGCGCCGCGCCGGGCGCGTGGACGTGCTCGTGGACATCGGCGCCGAGACGGGGATCATCGAGAAGTCGGGCGCCTGGTACAGCTACAAGGACCAGAAGATCGGCCAGGGGCGCGAGAACGCGAAGCTCTACCTCAAGGACAATCCGGCGATGCTGGCCGAGATCGAGGAGAAGGTGAAGGTGCTGCTCGGGGTGGCGGGCGGTTCGGACGACGATGATTCCGCGCCGGAGG
>JBJKPA010000344.1:0-5447 GCA_046706905.1 Gemmatimonadaceae bacterium | reverse complement strand
GGCACGGGGAGCCGCCCGTGCGCCGCCGCCACGAATCCGTCGCCCAGGCTGATCGCGCCGCAGTACACGCGCGAGACGCCCAGCAGCTCGAATCCCCACACCGAGCCCACGACGTCGAGAATCGCGTCCACCGCGCCCACCTCGTGCAGGTGCACGCGCTCGACGGTCGTGCCGTGAATCTCCGCCTCCTGCTCGGCGATCGCCGTGAAGACCGCGTCGGCCCGGGCCTTCACCAGGTCCGGCGCGGCGGAGCGCGCCACCAGCTCCCGGATCTGCTTGAGGTGCCGCCCGTGGGGCTGCGGCGGAATGTCGAAGACCACCTTCACGCAGCCGATGCCCGCGCGCTGCACGTCGGCGATGCGGACCCCCACGCCCTCCAGCCCGAGGTGCTCGGGCAGCGTGCGCAGCCAGTCGGGGTCGAGCCCCACGGCGACCAGGGCGCCGAGCGTCATGTCGCCGGCGATGCCGCTGAACGGATCGAGAATCGCGATCGGCATCTCAGAACCGGTACGACGCGCCGCTGCCCGTGTTGAACACCACGACCTCGGCGTCAGCCGGAATGCGCCCCGCCTTCGCGAGCTGCTCGGCCACGGCGAACGCGCACCCGCCCTCGGGGCAGACGTCGATGCCCGAGGCGCGGGCCAGCCGGGCCGTGGCGGCGCGGATCGCGTCGTCGCTCACCGCGTGGGCGTCGCCCTTGCTCTCGCGCAGGGCGCGCAGGATGAGCCGGTCGCCCAGCGGGCCCGGCACGCGGAGCCCGCTGGCGTAGGTCTCGGGATGCTCCCACGGCGTGGCCTTCTCGGCGCCGGCGTGGAAGGCGCGCACCATCGGCGCGCACCCCTCGCTCTGCGCCACGATCATGTGCGGGAAGGCCTCGTCGTGCGGCAGCCAGCCGTAGGCCCGCAGCTCCGCGAACACCTTCCACATGCCGATCAGCCCCGTCCCGCCGCCGGTGGGATACACGATGTGCGTGGGCAGCCGCCAGCCGAGCTGTTCGGCGACCTCGATGCCCATCGTCTTCTTTCCCTCGATGCGGTACGGCTCGCGCAGCGTGCTCACGTCGAAGTAGCCGCTCTCGGCGGCGAACGCCTTGGCCTGCTTGCCGGCGTCGCCGATGTGCCCGTCCACGAGGTGCAGGTCGGCGCCCAGCGCGGCGATCGTGTCGAGAATCGGCTTGGGCGTGCTGGCCGGTGCGTACACGCTCGCCTTGAGCTTGGCCGCCGCCGCGTAGGCGGTCATGGCGGCGCCGGCATTCCCCGCCGTCGGCACGACCAGCCCCGGCACCTTGTGGCCGGCGGCACGCGTGATGGCGGCGCTCATGCCGCGCGCCTTGAACGACGCCGTGGGGTTGAGCCCCTCGTCCTTGACCCACAGCCGGCGCACGCCCATCGCGCGGGCCAGCTCGGGGAGTTCCTGCATCGGCGTCGCGCCCTCGCCCAGCGTCACGGGCTCTTCCTCGGGGTGCACCGGCATGATCGAGCGGTACCGCCACATGTCCCAGCGCGGGGCGATGGTGTCGAGCCGCGGCGACGGCATGTCGTAGCGGACGAGATACGGTTGCCCGCACTTCGGGCAGACGGTGGCGAGCGTGTCGCCCGGCACGGTGTGGCCGCAGGCCGAGCATTCCAGATGCCAGTGAGTCACGACGATTCCTCGGAAACGGGCGCCGCCGGTTCGGCGGACGCCGCGGTGGGTGACGATGTGCGGAGCGCGGCCAGCACGCGCTCGGCGGACTTCGGGCTGAACCCGGGCAACGCGGCGATCGCTTCGGCGGTGGCGTCGCGCACGCCCTGCAGCGAGCCGAACGCCTGCAGGAGCTGGCGGCGCCGGGCGGGTCCCACGCCCGGGATCTCGAGCAGCGCCGAGGTCACGGTGCGCGCCGTGCGCCGCTTGCGTTGGAAGGTCACGGCGAACCGGTGGGCCTCGTCGCGCGCCTGTTGCAGCATGCGCAGCGCGGGAGAGCGGCGCGGCAGGCGGAGCGACTCCCCCCGCCCCACCACGAAGATCTCCTCCTCGCGTTTGGCCAGGCTGATCATCGGCATCTCGCCCAGCCCCATCTCGACCAGCGCGTTGTGCGCCGCGCCGAGCTGCCCCTTGCCGCCGTCGATCACGACGAGGTCGGGAAGCGGCTTCTCCTCCTCGGCGCGGCGCGCGAAGTAGCGCCCCACGACCTCGTGCATCGAGGCGAAGTCGTCGATCCCCTCGACCGTCTTCACCTTGAACTTGCGGTACTCGGCGCGGTGCGGACGCCCGTTCTGGAACCACACGCACGACGCCACGGTGTCGGTGCCCTGGGCGTGCGAGATGTCGAAGCAGACCAGCGTGCGGGGCAGCTTCTGCAGCCCGAGCTGCCGCTGCAGCTCGTACACCGGATCGCCCGCGCGCTCGGTGGTCTCGTCCCCCTCGAGCAGCGATTCCTCGAGCAGATGGCGCGCGTTCTGCTCGGCCAGCGCGACCAGCTCGCGCTTGGGGCCGCGCTGCGGCACGACGAGGCGCACCGGGGCGAGCGACTGCGCCGTGAGGTCGGGCTCGTCGCTGGCGAACGGGAGGAACAGCTCGGGGGCGTGCTCCTCCATGGGCAGGTACGCGCCCACGAGATACGCCGAGAGCACCGCGGCGTCGGCCTCGCCCTCGACGTGCTCCACGAACTGGTGCTCGCGCCCCAGCAGCTTGCCGCCGCGAATGCGGAGCAGTGCCAGGCAGGCGTCGTCGCCGTCGCGCGCGAAGCCCACGACGTCGCGGTCGCCGCCCTCGACCTCGAGCACGACGGTGGGTTCCTCCATCCGGCCCAGATGCTTGAGCGCGTCGCGCAGCTCGGCGGCGCGCTCGAAGTCGAGCGCCGTGGCGGCCGCCTCCATGCGCGCCGTCACACGGCGGATCACCTCGTCGGTGCGGCCGTCGAGGAACACCAGCACCTCGTCGATCATCGCGCGATAGTCCGCCTGCGTTTGCAGATGCACGCAGGGCGCCTTGCACCGCTTGATGTAGTAGTCCAGGCAGGGGCGCTCGGGCATCTGCTTCGGCATGTCGTAGTTGCACGACCGCACGGTGAAGATGCGCTTGACCACGTTGAGCGCGCGGCGCATCGCGCCGACGTCGGTGTACGGGCCGAAGTAGCGCGCGCCGTCGTTGAGCAGCCGCCGCGTGACGAGCACCCGCGGAAAGGGCTCCTGCACCGTGACCTTGACGTACGGATAGGACTTGTCGTCGCGGAGCACCACGTTGTAGCGCGGGCGGTGCTCCTTGATGAGGTTCGACTCGAGGATCAGCGCCGCCGCCTCGGTGGGGACGACGATCGTTTCCAGATCGCCCACCTGTCGCATCAGGACCCGCGTCTTCGGGCTCTCCAGCCGGTCGATCGCGAGGTAGCTGCGCACGCGCGAGCGCAGGCGCTTGGCCTTGCCCACGTACAGCACCTCGCCCCGGACGTCCTTCCACAGGTAGACGCCCGGCGACTCGGGGAGATGGCTCACCCGATCGAGCACGCTCTCGGGAATCGGCACAGGTGAATTATACCGCCCGCGGCGAGGGGCCGGGCCGCGTCACCGGCTCGCGCGGAACCGCCGCAGGAACCCGCCCAGGATGACGCGCGCCTCGGGCACGCGCAGCAGGAGCGCGCCGCCGAGGTACGCGACGCCGTACGCCGCGATCACGACGATACCGGCGAGCAACGGCCGCCAGCCGCGGATGGATTCCTGGACCACGATCGCCAGCCCGGCACTGGCCACGGCGAGTGCCCAGAGCGTGACCGTGAAGCGCCCCGACAGCCCCGTGCTCCCGATCCGCCGGTTGAGCCGCGAGCGCAGGAGCAGGAATTCCACCCACGCCGCGATCCCCGCCGAAGCCGAGAGCCCGGCCACCCCCCACCGCCGGTCGATGCCCAGCAGCGGCGGCAGCGCGAGCGCGAACGCCGCGCCGAGCGCCGTCGTGAGCGCGAGCCGGACCACCGCGAACCGCAGCGGCGTCCGCGTGTCGCCCATCGCGTAATAGGTGGACGAGTAGAGCCGCCCCAGCGTGCCCGCCAGCAACCCGACCGCCGATCCGCACAGCACCGCCCACGTGTACACCGTGTCGGTGGCCGTGAATTCGCCGTGCTGGAAGATCACCCGGGCCAGGACGTCCCCGATCCCGACGAACGCCACCGCCGACGGCACCACCAGGAACGCGATCCGGCGCAGCGCGGCGTCGATGCGCGCGCGGAGAAGCCCCGCGGCGCCGTCGCCGTCGAACGTGGCCCGCGACATCTCCGGCAGCTCGGCCACCGAGACCGACGTCCCGAACAGACTCACCGGCAGCAGATACAGCGTGGACGCGTACCCGAAGATGGCCACGGCACCGTTCGGCAACAGGCTCGTCAGGATCTGGTCCACGACGCTGCTGATCTGCACGACCCCGCGGCTGAGGAACGCCGGTCCGAAGGCCCGGAACACCGCGCGGACGTGCTCGTTTCCCGTGCGCAGCGCGAACCGCACCTGCGGCGCCACGGCCCGCACCGAGGGCAGCGTGACCAGGAACTGCACCAGGCTGCCCGCCACCGACGCCCAGGCGATCATCGTCACGACGTGGGCCTTGTCCGCGTCGCGCCCCCACCAGAGCAGCGCCGCGATCATCACCACGTTCCACGCCATCGGCGCCGTGTACGACACCAGGAACCGGCGGTGGCTGTTCAGCACGCCGAGACTCCACGCGAACAGCACCAGCAGGCCCATGCCCGGGAAGAGAATCCGCACGAGCCGCACGGTCAGCTCGCGCTCCGCGCCCGAGAATCCCGGCGCGATGACGTACGTGAGGAGCGGAGCCGCCGCGATGCCGACGAGCACGAACACCGACACGACCACCGCCAGCATCGCCCCCACCGTGCCCGCGACGCGGTCGGCCGCCTCGTCCTCCCCCGCCGCGATCAGCCGCGCGTACACCGGAATGAACGCCGCCGACAGCGCCCCTTCGCCGAATAGGTTCTGCAGCATGTTCGGGATCTGGAACGCCATCACCCAGGCGTCGGAGAACTCCGTCGCGCCGAGGAACCGCGCCACGAGCGACTGCCGGACCAGCCCCAGCACCCGCGAGCCGAAGATTCCCGCGGCGACCGCGAACGCCGCCGCCCCCGTGTGCTTGCGCGGCGCGCGATGGTCTTCGAGATCCCGCGCCGGCCGGTCAGCGGCCATCGGCGGTGCCGTGTACCAGGCGCGCGGCGTGCTCCCCCGCCGCGTCGCGCATCGGCGTCCACAGATCCGCGCCGTAGCGGGCGAGGAAGGGAATGAAGTTGAGCGTCCGCTCCTGCGGATGCCCCTCGGGCCAGATCCGCGCGCGGGCCGTCGCGAGGTCGCGCAGCGCCTCGCTCCCCCGCCGCTTGGCCGCGGCGAGCAGCCGCCGCTCCAGCCGGTCGAGCCGGAAGTCGATCTGCCGCTCCGCGCCGCTCACCACCGCATCGGAGAGGAGGGCCCCGC
>JBJKPA010000343.1:0-3197 GCA_046706905.1 Gemmatimonadaceae bacterium | reverse complement strand
GCGCGTGCTCGTGCATCAGCCCGGGTGGGCGGGCTGGCTCCGCGCTCCCGCGGCCGACGGGCACGCCTGCGGCGCCGGCCTCCGGACCGCCGTGGCCGTCACGGTGGCCGACTGCGTTCCCGTCTTTCTCGCCCATCCGTCGGGCGCCCTGGCGCTGCTCCATTCCGGATGGCGCGGCACCGAGGCCCGCATCGTGGACGCCGGCATCGACGCGCTCGGCGCCCTCGGCTGCGCGCCGCAGGAGCTGACGATGCACCTCGGCCCGGCCATCTGCGGGCGCTGCTACGAGGTGAGTCCCGACGTGCACCTCCGGCTCACCGGGCGCCCGGTGGCCGAGCCCACCCCGGTGGACCTCCGGGCATTGATCGCCGAGCACGCCGCGGCGCGCGGCGTGCGCGCGATTTCCATCAGCGACGCATGCACGAAGTGCGACAAGGGGCGGTTCTTTTCCCATCGGGCGGGCGATACGGGTCGTCAGATTTCTTTGATAGCTCCGGACCCGGTTCTGCTCGCTTGACTCGCTCTTGAGAACCCAGTAGGTTCCAGCGCACATGCGGCGGATGCCGCGTGTTGATGTGGGGGAAGCTCCCCACATTTTTTTATCCCGTAACGTCAGTTACGACAGAACGTGAACGAAGAGCTGGAACGTCTTGTCAGTGATGAACTTAACGTGCTCGACTTCGATCTCGTGGAGCTCCGGCGCGGCGGCACCAAGGCTCGGCCCCTGGTGGAGGTTCGCATCGACCGGCGCGACGGCCAGAAGGTGACGGTGGACGACTGTGCGCGTGCGTCACGGGCCATCGAGGCCCGCCTCGACGCCAGCGCGCTGTTGTCGGATCGCTACGTGTTGCAGGTGTCCTCGCCCGGCGAGCGGCCGCTCAGGACGGCGGCGGAATGGCAGCGCTTCGTGGGCCGGTGGGCCAATGTGCTCAGTCCGGCGCACGGGGGGCGGTTCGAAGCCCGGATTGCGGCGGTCGGGGGCGGGACGGGATCGGAAGTCGTGGATCTGGAGTTGGCGTCGGGGGAGCACCGGGTGGTGCCGCTCGGCGAGGTGAAGGAAGCACGCCTGGCATTTCACATGTAAGCCGGGCGAGAGCATGGACGCCGGCCCGGGGGCCGGTGCGAGACACGGATGGTCGGCGCGTGCCGCCGGCCCATGACGAGGGCGCGTGGATGGTCAGCTCAGCAGAGATCTTGTCGGCATTCCGCGAGGTGTCGAACACCAAGCAGCTGGATCGCGCGGAACTCTACGGGCTCCTCCAGGACGGCATCATGGCGGCGCTCGCGAAGAAGTACGGCCCCAACGTGCAGGCCGAGGTCACGATCGACGACGCCAAGGGCGACATCCGGATCGTGCTCCTCAAGACCGTGGTCCAGGTCGTCGAGGATCCCAGCCACGAGATCACCGTCGACGAGGCGCGGATGTACGACGACGAATTCGACGTCGGCGACGTGCTCGAGGAGCCGGTGGACTTCGCTCAGTTCGGCCGCGCCGCCGTGCAGGCCGCCAAGCAGCGCATCATCCAGCGGGTGCGCGAGGGCGAGCGCACGCGCATCCGCGACGAGTTCAGCTCCCGCGTCGGGGAGCTGCTCTCCGGTGAAGTGCAGCAGATCGAGCGCGGCAAGCTCGTCATCATGCTCAACAAGTTCCGCGAGGCGGAGGCCATCGTCCCGTATCGCGAGCAGAACCATCGCGAGCATTTCCATCAGGGCGAGCCGATGCGCGCCGTGCTCAAGAAGGTCGAGGAGACCCCCAAGGGGCCGCGCCTCATCCTGAGCCGCGCCGACGCGCTGTTCGTCAAGGCGCTGTTCAAGCTCGAGGTGCCCGAGATCCAGCAGGGGATCGTCGAGATCAAGGCGTCGGCCCGCGAGGTGGGCAGCCGCACCAAGATCGCCGTCTTCTCGCGCGACGACGCCATCGACCCGGTGGGCGCCTGCGTCGGCCTCAAGGGCTCGCGCGTGCAGGCCGTGGTCAACGAGTTGGGCGGCGAGCGCATCGACATCGTGCCCTGGTCGCCCGATCCGGAGCGGTTCGCCAAGCTGGCGCTGGCCCCGGCCCGCGTGGCCCGCGTGTTCAGCGACCCGATCACCAAGACCATCCAGGCCGTGGTGGACGAGGATCAGCTCTCGCTCGCCATCGGGCGCAATGGGCAGAACGTGCGCCTCGCCTCGGAGCTCACCGGCTGGAAGATCGACCTCTACTCCAGCCGCGAGTGGCTGGAGCGCGGCGGCGAGGGCGCGATCTTCGCGCCGCTCCCCGAGGAAGAGGGCGATGTGGCCGACGTGAAGCTCACCGAGATCGAAGGGATGCCGCCGGCCACGGTCGCGATCCTCGAGGAGGCGGGCTATCGTACGCTGAACGACATCATCGATCTCGAGCGCGACGACTTCCTGCGCCTGCCCGGCATCACGCTCGACGACGCCGATCGCCTGATGGCGATCCTCGCCGAGCTGACCGAAGAGGGCTCGAACGAGGAGCCGCCGGCCACCGGCGGCACCGAGGCCGCGTCCGAGGAACCGGAGCCGCCCCCGGCCGACGGGGGTGGCGAGGCCGCTTGACGGAGCAGGAGGCGCGCCGGGTGCTGGCCCTCGTGGGGCTCGGCCTCCGCGCGCGCAACGCGACGGTGGGGGTGGAGCAGGTCCGCGCCGCCGCGAAGAAGGGAACGTTGGCGCTCGTGCTCGTGGCGAGCGACGCTGCACGCAACAGTCTGGACAAGCTCGTCCCGCTCCTGCGGGCGCGGCGGGTCCGGATCGTGGAAGGACTGACGGCGCAGGCATTGGGCGCCGCCGCAGGACGCGCGCCCACGGCGGCGATCGGCGTACTGGACCGGTCGCTGGCGCGGGGCATTCTTGAAGTGGTGGACTCGGGCGATCGACGGCCCGCTTAGGAGGATGGTTTGAGCAAGCTTCGCGTACACGACATGGCGGGAGAGTTCGGGATCGGCGCTGACGAGGTGATCGGCCTGCTTCGTCAGATGGACGTGCCCGTGCGCAGCCATCTGAGTGTGCTCACCGACGACCAGGTGGCGCGGCTCCGCGCGCGCTGGGAGCGCGAGAAGCGCCACCGCGCCGAGCAGGCGGCCGCCCCCGAGGCCGCGCCCTCGCGTCGCCGCCGCTCTTCGTCCGCGAAGACCGCCGCCCCCAAGACCGCCAAGCCCAAGACGCCGCGCGCCAAGAAGGCCGCCAAGGCGGCCGAG